>DJQL01000044.1 GCA_002437565.1 Prevotella sp. UBA6387 | reverse complement strand
GATTCTAATGATAATGCTATACCTTTTATAATCAGGTAGTTATAAGCTTAGAAGCGGAAGTCGAGTTGGCAATCGACCATGCTGTAATTGTGCTTGTCGGACAAGGCTCGGTTGTTCACGAGCGCGTATTCCATGTTTAGTTGCAGGTTCTTGGAGAACACGTAGTTGGCTCCCACCTCGTAGAACGTCTTTGACGAGCCCCATTCCGCTGACTGCCGGTAGAGGTCGTAGCGAGCCTTGGCGTAGAGCTTGTGCTTGATGACAGGCGCTATGCACAGGGCGTATACGCCATCGGCCTTGGAGCCAAGTTTCTCGTTTATCGTCACGTCGCTGCGGTCGGCCTTTGAGTTCTCTGTCTTGCTGAAGGCCTTGCCCGTGGAGTGAATATACTCTGAGCGCATGGTCCAGTCGTTGACCTTGTACTCTGCCGAGATTGCGTAGCGGTGCTGTGGCAGTTTCACCACGCCGTCGGTTCCCTTTCTGGAGTAAGAGCCTTCCATGCCGAATGCTCCTATGCGCATGCCTTTCACGGGCATTACCCACACTCCGCCAATGACATCCTTTTGCTGGTCAACGTCTTTCTGGTTGATTCCTTGGCCGTTGTATACGCCAATCTGGTAGTGCAGGAGGTTGCGTTGGTTGGCATTCTTGAGGAAGTCGCCTTGGATTTGCACGCCAATGTCGCGGCCGTTGCTTGCTGATTGCCCATCTCTGTCTGAGTAGCCAGCCAGCTTGGTTATGTTTTGTGCATACGACATGAAACCTTGGTCAATTGGGTTCATTGGGTTCTCGAATGTGAAAGCGCGCTTGAATTGTCCGCCTTTGATGCGGAAGAACTCGTATTTCTGCCATTCGGCATATACGTCCACAACCCTGATTGAGCTTGACAGGTCTGATGTATTGCCGTTGTACTGAAATTGAACTCTTGCGGCCCAGTCCTTGTGTGGTTTGGCATCAACTATGACGCGTCCAAGCCTGATGTTGAAGCTGTTGGCCTTGGCGCCTTCCTGACCGCTGTATTGATACTGGGTCATGCCATAACCGGAAATTTTGAACATCTTGAACCAATCGGGTACGTCCGCGCTTGCCGTGGCGGTCATGCATAATGCAAGGCCTGCCATCAATAATCCTTTTCTCATTTAATGATATACTATAAGTTTGTGTTTCCAGTTTGTATCATTTCGTTTCCATTGTTTGCAAAAGTAGTAAATATTGCCCAATTGTGGCCAACAGCGGCCTGAAAAATGACCAGTAAGCGCATAAAGTCAGTTTTTATTGCGAATTTAGAAAGAAAATCGACAAAAAGTTTGGTCATGTGGTTTTTAATGCCTACCTTTGCACTCGCTTAAAAGAAATAAGCACGGGGTGTAGCGCAGTCCGGTAGCGCTCCTGGTTTGGGACCAGGTGGTCGCAGGTTCGAATCCTGTCGCCCCGACAAAAAAGCATCGAAGGTCAAAAGGCTTTCGATGCTTTTTTTTTATGCCTATGTCACTTTCAGACAAAAAAACGTGTGAATGAAAAATCATCCACACGCATTCACTGTTTGTTAAGTTGATTTGATTTTATTCACCCACCGTGCAATCGTCCAAGCCCTTGTTGCCATTGATGAACGCCGAGGCATCCATGCGCTTTTTTCCGGCAAGCTGAATGGTTACTATCTCCAACCATTCGTCGGCGCAAGCCACGTATAAGGCTTTTTTCGTGGTTTCTATGCTTCCGGTCTTGGCTTCCCCGACGGGTTTGCCAGTCTTTGCCGCCTTGTAGATCTTCAGCTCTGTGGCCTTCTGGTCTTTGTGGAGCGTTGTCCACGCCCCGGGATATGGCGACAATCCCCTGATGAAGTCGTAGACCTTCTTGGCTGGCTTGTCCCAGCAAATCTGACAAGTCTCCTTGAAAATCTTCGGGGCGGGATGCAGCGGTTCAGAGGTGGCAATGAGCTCTTGCTGTTCTTGTGCCGGCACCTTGCCGTCGTTGTCGAGCAGCAGGTCTATGGTTTCCACGGCCAAGTCGGCCCCGAGCTTCATCAACCCATCGTAGACATACTCCACGTCTGCGTCGTCGGGGATGGCGAAAGGCTTTTTCAATATTATTCTTCCGGTGTCGATGTCCTTGTCGATGAAGAACGTTGTCACGCCCGTTTGCGTCTCTCCGTTGATTACCGCCCAGTTTATTGGTGCCGCGCCACGATATTGCGGCAACAGGGCGGCATGGACGTTGAACGTGCCAAAGCGTGGCATGGCCCACACTATCTCGGGCAGCATCCTGAACGCCACCACCACTTGCAGGTCGGCCTTGAACTCAGCCAGTCGTCCCACGAAGTCGGGGTCTTTCATTTTCACTGGTTGGAGCACTGGTATGGAGTGGGCGAGGGCGTATTGCTTCACCGCCGATGGCTGGAGCTTGTCTTGGTGTCTCCCCACTGGCTTGTCGGGCTGCGTCACCACGGCCACGACGTTGTATCCGCCTTCCACGAGCCGGCTGAGCGTGCCCACCGCGAACTCTGGTGTGCCCATGAATATTATCCTAAGGTCTTTCTTTTCCATTCTCTAACTATTATTTAGGGCATTAAGCACCAAAAACCTCCACAATCTTCTTTTCTTTTTCTCTTTTTCGTTTTCTTCCATCGTGCCATTGAGCAGCACCTCGGCAAGCGTCTTGTGCTGATGGATGATGGCGTAGATTTGCCCCCAATCGAGCAGTCCGCCTATGTTGCGGTCGTCGATGAAATAGTCGGCCTTAATCTTTCTTGAGTAGTGCCTGTCGGTGGGCTTCTCCTCCGGGTAGTCGCTGTTGACCGCCCAGAAGTCTACGCCCCTCTCATGACACCATTCCACGGCCTTCCTCAAGGCTTCGCCCTCGCGCACCGTCCAGAGAATGAGCTGGTGATGCTCTTGTTGCAACATGCGCAGCGTGTCGGTGGCAAACGTTATCTCCGGCCCTATGTCGGGATAGCGATCCTCCACGATGGTGCCGTCAAAGTCGATTGCTATCTTAGCCATTTGTCGTTACTTCTTTATAGATTTGTCATCCTTGTCGCCATAGTTGTCATAGCCATAGCGGTAGCCGCCATATCCATAGGAGTGGTGACCGTAGCCGTAATGACCATAGCCATAATAATAGCCGTATCTCTTTTTCGACATGTCAATGCCGTTTATCACTATGCTCACGTTGCGGAGCCTGTCCTCGGCTGTTAGCGTGTTGATGATGTCGAAGTCGCGCTTCGGAGTGTAGTCGGCACGGCAAACGAACACCGTGGCATCGCTCACCCTGGCTATCGACACCGTGTCGGGGACAAGGCCGACAGGCGCGGAGTCGATTATCACGTAGTCGAAATGGGCCTTGGCTGTGTCGATGATGTGGTCGAGACTCTTCCGGGCTATAATCTCGGTCGGGTTTGGCGGGATTGGACCTGACGGCATGACGAGCAAGTTGTCGTGCTTGCCCGATGGCAAGATCTGGCCCTTAATCTCTTCCCATGATGGATTCTCCAGTCTCAGCAGGTTGGTGATGCCAATCTTCTGCTCGCCAAGGCTGAATATGCCTTGAAGTCTTGGCTTGCGGATGTCGAGACCCACGAGAAGCACCTTCTTGCCGAGAATGGCGAGCGACATGGCGAGGTTGCTGGAAATGAACGTCTTGCCCTCGCCGGCTATGGAGGAGGTGCATACGACGACGTTCTGGCCTTCCTTGAGCGTGAACAGCAAGTTGGACCGCATACCCCTGAATATTTCTTCCATGGCGTTGTTTTGGTTCTCCCTGACCACGATTTCGCCGTCTCTCTTCGCGTGCTTTGATGCCGTGGCCACGTCGGAGATGATTGGCAACTTCGTGAGTTTCTCCACGTCCTCGCGCCCGCCGATCTTGTATCGCAGGAGTCCTATGAGATATATTATGGCGATAGGCATCCCGAAACCAGCCACTAAAGCCACGCCCATGATTGAGCGACTCTTGGTGCTTACCACGCCTTTTGTCTGTGGATCGTCTATTATGCGACCCTTGTCGGCCGTGGCGGCGAGAGAGATGGAGTTCTCCTCGCGCTTTTGCAGCAAGAGCAGGTACAGTCCCGATTTCACTTCCTGCTGCCTTCCTATCTGCGTCAGCACGCGCTCTTGCTCAGGTGTCTGCCCCACTTCGCCTTGGTATTTCCCATATTGCTGCTGTAGGCCACTGCGCTGTATGTCCATGCTCTTCCTCACCTGGCGTAGGGTTTGGCTTATGGCGTTGTGCAGCTGGTCGAGCTGCGCCGTTAAAGGCGTTACCGCTGGCGAGTTCTCGCTGGCGCTTTGCAGCAAGATGTTGCGCTTTTGCACGGTCAGGTTATAGTTGCTTATGAGTGATGTCACCGCCCCGTTTTCTATGCCTACGTTGTTTGGCAGTGGTTGGTACCTGTTGGCGGGGTTGTTGAGAAATGCCGACATCTCGTCGAATAGTGCTATTTGCGTGTTGAAGTCGGCGAGCTTCTCCTCGTAGTTGTTGGCCTGTGTGAAGGCTTGCGTGGCGTTTGTCTTGAGCTCTACCATGCCGCGGCTTCGCTTATAGTTTTCAAGATGTCCCTCTGTGCTTCCAAGTTCGTCGTTGATTTTGGCGATACGCTGGTTTATGAATTCCTCGGTTCTTCTGGCCACTTCATTCTTGTCCTCGTTGGCTTGCGTGTTGTAGCAAGTCACCAATTGGCGCAGGTAGTCGTAGGCGCGTTTTGGGTTCTCGTCGTTCAGCGAGAGCACGGCAATGGAAGTAGAACGCGAGTCAGCTACGGCGTTGAAGCGTCCTTGGAAATCGTAGGCGGCTTGGTCTGGCGACTTGATGACGGCCTTCATCTTCCAGTTTTGTGCTATTGCCGTGCCATCGTTCGTGGTGAGCGTCAGTCGGCATCCTCTCGCTTCGATAGTCGTCGGGAGGCTCTTCACCGTCACGTCAACATTCGGTGCGGTGATGTTGTATTTGCCATTTTCATGCTCTATCTCTACTTTGAACGCGCCCGTCAGCTTTTCGGCTTCGCCGATGCCCACGCTTACGTTGACAGGTTGGTCCTTGTAGAGCAAAGTGTTCTTGAAAGTCCCCACTGAATAATATGACACGAATAGGTTGAGGTCTCTTACGGTTTGCTTGGCAAGGGTGTGAGTGCTCAGTATCTCCAGCTCGTTGTCAAAACCGTCAGACGTTGCCATGAACCCCATGGTTTGCGACTTGAGGCTGCTGCCCGAGTTGTTGTTGTCGCCGGTCTTGATGAGGACCTTCTCGCTAATGCTGTAAACGGTGTTGTTGTAGCGAACGAATGCCATCCCAATTCCCAAGCATACGATGAGCGAGAGAACGATCCATTTCCAGTTGATCAACAGTGAGACAAGGTATTGTTTGATGTTGTCGGTTTCGGCTTGTAGGCCAATCTTCTTGTCGTTGTTGTTTTCTTCTGGGTTGCTGATGTTTCCAGATTTCATTAATCTTGTAGTTTTATAATGATTATTTTGTTGATGTTGTCTTGTTACAGTTCGCTTCAAGAGGCTTGATGTTCTTTCCTGGACTCATCCGCCAATCGCATCAAGTATTTCCCATAATCATTCTTTGCCATTGGCTTGGCGTCGTCCAAGAGCGTTTTGGTGTCTATCCAGCCCTGCTTGAACGCTATTTCCTCCAGGCAGGCCACCTTCAGCCCTTGTCGCTTCTCTATGACCTCTATGAACGTGCTTGCCTCCGACAGGCTGTCGTGGGTGCCCGTGTCGAGCCACGCGAACCCACGTTGCAGAGGCTGCACCGCAAGTTGCCCGCGCTTGAGATATGCTTGGTTCACTGACGTTATCTCAAGCTCGCCCCTCGCGCTTGGCTTGATGCCTTTGGCTATCTCCACCACGCTGTTCGGGTAGAAATACAGGCCCACGACCGCATAGTTGCTCTTTGGGTTGGCTGGTTTCTCCTCAATGCTTACGCATTTCCCGGTGTGGTCGAACTCTGCCACGCCATATCGCTCTGGGTCGTTGACCCAATAGCCAAAGACGGATGCCGTGCCCTCGTCTGCGAGGCTGACGCTCTTCTCCAGCAGGCTGGTGAAGCCAGCGCCGTAGAAGATGTTGTCGCCCAGGACGAGACACACGCTATCCTCGCCAATAAACTCCTCGCCGATGATGAATGCTTGGGCCAACCCGTCGGGAGACGGCTGCACGGCGTAGGTGAAGCTCACGCCCATTTGCTGTCCATCGCCAAGAAGCCTCTTGAAAGAGACGATGTCTTGTGGGGTGGAGATGATGAGTATGTCGCGGATTCCGGCAAGCATGAGCACCGAGATGGGATAGTAAATCATTGGCTTGTCGAAAATGGGAATCAACTGTTTGCTGATGCCTTTTGTGATGGGATAGAGACGGGTCCCGGAACCTCCCGCCAGCACTATGCCTTTCATGGTTAATACATTTTTATATTTGAAGCAAAGGTACACATTATTGTTTTTAATAGCCCAAAAATTGATAAATAAATAAGTATTAGGGGAAAAATAATGTATTTCTCTTTGAATAATCGCATTATTGTCGTACATTTGCATTGATAATTTAATCTATGTGAATTAATATTTGATAAAATATGGGAATATTCTCAAAGATATTCAACAGGAAGCCACGTGAGGAGAAGACTGGTGGCATGCAGGACTACATGACCCTCGTGAGGGTGTATTTCCAGGCATCGCTCGCAGCCCAGCTCGGCATAACCAACCTCGCCATGCTTCCCGACTTGCGCGTTTTCAAGTCGACGCTCCATGTGCCCACCCAGAACAACAAGCTCGGGGTGGGAGAGAGGTCGCATTGCCGCAAGATGATGCGTGAGATTTATGGCACGGAAGACACGTTCTTCAAGGAAATAGACCAGAGCATACGCCGCAATTGCAGGAAGCTGCCCGACGTGCAGGTTTACCTCATACAGTTCCAGAACTTCTCGCAGGAGTTGATGATGCTTACGGGCAACCTGATGAAGTTCAAGCTGCGCGTGCCTTCTTTCTTCAAGAAGACCATCTATGCCATGACGGAGAAGACGGTGAACGACATATTTACGAAAAACAGCTACACTGATGCCAGCGTAGTGAAAGCCGTGATGGCGGTGCGCAAGTTCAACCAAAGGCTGAACTTCTCGCAAAAGTGGGTCACCGATTTTGTATACCAAGTCGTCATGCTTGCCAAGAAAGAGCCGGCACCATCGCAGGAAGAGGCCAAGGAAGCCGAGAAAAAGCTGAAAGGTTGACGCCGCCGTCTGGTAAGCGTAGTTTATAAGACATGTTCGTGTTATGGATGCCAAGACGGAAAACCTTAATGTTTTCACCACGAGAGTGAGGCAACTCATGCTCAGCTATAAGGCGCTTAAGGAAGAGAATGAAGCGTTGAAGGGCGAAGTCCAAAAGCGTGAGGAGGAAATCGCTGGCTTGAAGAAACTTGCCGATCGCCTTCAGCACGACTACGACTTATTGAAAGTGGCACGAATGATGCAAATCACCGATGGTGACATCGAAGAGGCGCGGAAAAGGCTCAATAAGCTCATAAAAAACGTCAGCAGGAGCATCACGCTGCTCAACGGACAGGAGTAGCAAGTTGTGCTCCAGGTTAATTTTTTGATATGGAAGAAGAGCTCAAGCGAAATATCAGACTTCGTATTTATGATACTTTCATCTCTGTCAGAGTACCACAGGATGAGGAGCCGCTTTACAGGAAAGACGCGGATCTCATCAATGAGTTGTTGAACCTATATTTCTCTAATTTCAAGGACAAGAAGCCCGACAAGGAGATAATCTATTATGCCATGATAGACCTTGGGCTGCGATTGCAGAAAGAATTGCGACGCAACGACTCTGAGCCTTATGAGAAGGTGATGAAAGAACTTACCGGCGAGATGGAAAAGCTCTTGGAGGGCTAATAAAGAGTGAATTTACATTTTTTAAAAACACGTTAATATAATATTATAGGATGATAAACATTTTGATTGCCGCTATTGTAGCCCTGATTGTTGGCGGTGTAGCGGGTTATTATATTTTCCGCTATGTGATAAAGGGAAAATACAACCAGATGATTGAGGCTGCCAACAAGGAGGCGGATGTCATAAAAGAGAAGAAACTCCTTGAGGTAAAAGAGAAATTCCTCAACAAGAAAGGAGAGCTCGACAAGGAGATACAGGCTCACAACCAAAGGATGCAGGCTGGCGACAACAAGCTCAAGCAGCGTGAGATCTCGCTCAACCAAAGACAGCAAGAGCTGGCCAAGATACGTCAGGACATGGAGCGCGAGCAGCAGCGCATGGAGAACGAGAAGCAACTCATGGCGGCCAAGCAACAGGAACTTGACAAGATGCAGGACCAGGAGCGCGCGAAGCTGGAGGAGATATCCGGCATCTCGGCCGAGGAAGCGAAGAACCGTCTTGTGGAGAGCATGAAAGACAAGGCCAAGATGGATGCCGCGAGCTATATCAACGAGGTCGTTGACCAGGCCAAGCTTGACGCCAATATGAAGGCCAAGAAAATAGTCATCCAGACCATTCAGCGCGTGGCCACTGAGACCGCCATCGAAAACTCTGTCAGCGTGTTCCATATTGAGAACGATGAGGTGAAAGGCCGCATCATTGGTCGTGAGGGTCGCAACATTCGTGCGCTGGAGGCTGCTTGTGGCGTGGAGATTGTCGTGGACGACACTCCTGAGTCTATCGTCATTTCTGCCTTTGACCCTGTGCGTCGTGAGGTTTGTCGTCTTGCCCTTCATCAGCTTGTGGCCGATGGACGTATACATCCGGCCCGCATCGAGGAGGTCGTGGCAAAGGTGAAGAAACAACTCGATAACGAGATAATAGAGACCGGAAAGCGTACTGCCATAGACCTTGGCATACATGGACTTCACCCAGAGTTGATACGCATCATCGGCAAGATGAAATACCGTTCAAGCTACGGCCAGAACCTTCTGCAGCACGCTCGTGAGACTGCCAACCTGTGCTCGGTGATGGCGGCGGAGCTTGGCTTGAACCCTAAGAAGGCAAAGCGCGCGGGTTTGCTCCATGACATAGGCAAGGTGCCCGATGAGGAGAGCGAGTTGCCACACGCGTTGCTTGGTGCCAAGATGGCGGAGAAATACAATGAGAAGCCCGATATCGTGAATGCCATTGCCGCCCACCACGATGAGACGGAGATGAAGACACTGCTTGCGCCGATCGTGCAGGTTTGCGATGCCATATCAGGTGCTCGCCCAGGTGCTCGCCGCGAGATAGTGGAAGCGTATATCAAGCGTCTCAACGACCTTGAGGCCATAGCCATGAGCTATCCAGGCGTGACGAAGACCTATGCCATACAGGCTGGTCGCGAGTTGAGGGTAATCGTAGGTGCTGACAAGATGAACGATGACGAGAGCAACAAGTTGTCGTCGGAGATAGCGGAGAAGATTCAAAATGAGATGACATACCCTGGCCAAGTGAAGATCACTGTCATCCGTGAGACTCGCTCGGTGGCTTACGCGAAGTAATAAGAAAAATATTGTCGCATGATGTGGTAACACTGTTATTGGCATGGCGTTCCTTCATCATGACCATAAATGACATAACCGTAAGACTGCAATGTTTTAGACTTGCCGTCTTACGGTTTTGTCGTAAAAACAGAAATGGCATTTTATAAGTCTTCGTAAATTGGTAATCCTTTCGGGGTTAAACTTTGCAGAAGCGTGGCACATAATAAGTTAGTTTGTGATTATGACAAAGAAAAAGAAGAATAAGCGGCAGGGAGGACAACCAAATCTCTCGCCAGAGCGTTTCATACGCGAGAGAATGAGAAGTGTTAAGATAGGTAAGTGTTATATGACCGCTGACCATGACTGGGAAGAGGGCATTGGGCATGTCATCGTGACGCGTGAGCACACGGGCGGGCGTGTCAGCTTGGCCGCGTTTCTTATCGACCGCTGGTGCCTCGGTGTGAAGAACTGTTTTTTCAAACTACGTTTGGATGACTATGATTTTGACGGCATACTCGGCCTCGCGAAACAGTCAACCGATTTGGAAGAAGTAAGCTACGACGAGGCTCACAACATGGTTTGGGGGGCAGTAGAGTTTGCCGAGGAAGCGGGCATTGCGCCTTGCAAGGACTTTGCTCTCGCACAGTACTTCCTTGAAGACGATACCGATGACATCCCGCTCATAGAATACGACTTCGGCAAGGATGGCAAGCATTACCTTGTGGCGAACAGTAATCTGGAACTCACGAAATACTTGCCGTTGTTGAAGAAAAACCTTGACGAGAGTGAATACTCGTTTATGGTGCAAGATGATGACTTTGACTTCGATAGTGACAAATGGGACAGAGACGGATACCCACTCGATGAATATCCATTGTACTATCAGTATGACGGTTTCCCCTATACTTATCATGGTTCTTACCCAAAACAGATAGACGAGCCTGCGTTCCCCGAGGTTAACGAAGCGTTCGCTTCATCCGACAACTACTTGGCCTTGCCTGATGCTGAAGTAGACCGCATACTCGCGTTGCCTCACGACAAGTTGCGTAAACAACTTGAGCAACTGATCCTGTGGGGGCTCGGCATCGCCAACGATGGTGATGGTGGCGTGAGCGATAACGCCGGTACAATAGACCAAAGCATCATGCATTCTGTGATATTCCTTGGCTATCTTGGCGGTGGCGAAGAAAGTCTGAGAGTGGTTCTTGAGACTTTGCGACAGTCGGACGACGTTATGGATTACCTTTGGGGCGATAGCGCTAATATGGTCGCCACGCCTACGCTGGCACGGCTTGGCAAGGACTCATTGCCACTGTTGCGCGACTTCGTTCTTGAGGAAGGCACAATGCACTGCGGCAAGTTTCACGTGTTCGAGGCAGTGGCAGACATAGCGACACTCTACCCCGAAAAACACGAAGAGGCTATAGAATGGTTCTCAGCCATCATAGACGATATACTCAACGGCGGTCCGGAGGCATCTTTTACCGACTATACCCTAAATTGGATGCTTGTCGGTGAGCTGCTTAACATACACGCTGAGGAACTGCTACCGAAAATAAAGCAGATGTATGACCGCAACCTCGTGGAACGCGATGGCTGTGGCTACTGGGAGGATGTGGAGAGCGACATGAAGGCGGGCATATACCATAACGATGACTGCATAACAGACATCAAGCAGACATACCGCGAATTGGACAGAGCTTTTGGAAGAAACAGGTAAACATAAAAATGCGAAAAACTCGGCAAGCCTAATATCAGAGGCTTGCCGAGTTTTCTATGTGCTTGTTTATAAACTCGCAGTTAAGGGACATGATGTTTCATAACATTCAGGCTATGATATGATATTGAAATGCGCGAACTTCAAGAGCAGTTGTTTGGTGCCAGTCTGCTCAAATCTCACTGTGGCTTTCCTGTTCTCCCCAGTGCCTTCGATGTTGATGACTGTGCCCTTGCCGAAACGTTGATGCTCTATGACGTTGCCGACATTCAAGGATGAAGCCTCTGCCGATGATGATTCTTGGCTGGTGGCCGCCCTGCCGCCATTTGCCATGGCTCTCGACACCCGCGACCACCTGCCCGTCTGCTTCAGCTTTTGCTCAAACGACTCTGAGAACGGATTGACGGCAGTCTCGGCCTTGTGTGGCGTTGTCAACTTCGGCTTGGGGTCAGCCATGAACTGCCCTGCCACGGGTCTTGAGTTCTGCATGCGTCCGCTGCGTCGCGTGTAGCCGTCGCCCCAGTCGTGGAATCCTGTATATGGCTTGTTTATTTCATAATCCTCGTCGCAAGAGCCCCATGAGGAGCGTGCGGAAGAGTTGCCGCCCCATGCTGAAAAACTGCCAGAGCTCCTGCCACCCTCAACCACGGTGCGCAAGTATTTCGAGTCAATCTCAGAAATGAAACGGCTTGGGTTGACAAAGGCATCCAACTTGCCATAGCGCCAGCGAGTGTGAGCCCATGTGAGGTAGCAATGCTTCTCGGCTCGCGTGATGGCGACATAGAGCAGCCGTCGTTCTTCTTCCAAGTCTTTTATGCTGTCTACCGACATCAGGCTTGGGAAAATGTTTTCCTCAAGACCAACGACGAAGACGGTGTTGAATTCCAATCC
>DJQL01000046.1:40483-42936 GCA_002437565.1 Prevotella sp. UBA6387 | reverse complement strand
ACGAGAAGATAATAAAAAGCGTGAAGGGCATAGGCTTGAAGACGGCGCAACGCGTCATACTCGACTTGAAGGACAAGATAGTGTCTACAGGCATCGCCGAGGAGCTGCATGTGGCCAAGCAGCACTCTGCCGGACCATCGGTGAACACCGCGGTGAAAGACGAGGCCGTGTCGGCCCTGACCATGCTCGGCTTCTCGCCAGCGCCGTCGGCAAAGGTCGTGGTGGAGATTCTCACCGCGCAGCCCGATCTTCAGGTTGAGATGGTGGTAAAGGAAGCGTTGAAGAAAATAAAGTAAACGACTCGCCGCGAAACACACAATAATCATCAGACAAGTGCTATTCAGGAAGGCATACATATTCTTGCTTCTTTTTCTCGTCATCGCAATGGCGAGCAGAGCCGCTATGCCTTCCGACAGCATCAAGACGCGGTGGAAGATACAGCGCACCACGCCCATAACCTACGACGACCTCGACCAAAACGCCATGGATCTGCAGCGGCCCGACGGCATAAAATATGACGTGGTGTACAACGACACCATCAACCGCTACATCATAGGCACGCGCATTGGCGGCACTTGGCTCGCCACGCCGATAATGATGACACCTGAGGAGTATATGGCGTGGAGCGAGAAACACTGGCGCGACACTTTCTATCGTGGCAAGAACGATGAGATTTACAAGCGCAAGGGCAAGGAGAAGTTCGACTTCAGCGATATGCACTTCGACCTCGGACCAGCCGAAAAAATATTCGGCCCGGGCGGCGTGCGCATTCGCACGCAAGGCACGGCTGAGCTGAAGTTTGGCGCAACCTACAAGAACATCGACAACCCGTCGCTGCCCGTGAGGTCGCGCAAGAAGACGTCTATGGACTTCGACGAGAAGATAAACTTCAACATGAACGGGCGCGTGGGCGACAAGGTGAACATGAACCTCAACTACAACACCGACGCGACATTCGACTTCGACTCGCAGAACATGAAGCTCAAGTACGACGGCAAGGAGGACGAGATAATCAAGCTCGTAGAGGGCGGCAACGTGTCGTTCCCCTCAAACTCGTCACTTGTGCAAGGTGCTTCAGCGCTTTTCGGACTTCGCACCGACCTGCAATTCGGCAAGCTGAAGCTACAGCTTGTGGCATCGCAGAAGAAGAGCACGTCGAAGAGCGTTTCGTCGCAGGGCGGCAAACAATTGTCGTCGTTTGAGCTGAACGCCGCCGATTACGAGGAGAACCGCCACTTCTTCCTCGCGCGCTATTTTCACGACCACTACGACGACGGCATGCGCACGCTGCCCAACCTCACCACGGGCGTTACCATCAACCGTGTGGAGATTTGGGTGACCAACAAGAGTGGGACGACAACCAACACGAGAAACATAATAGCGCTCACTGACCTTGGCGAGAATTCGAAGGTGAGCAACACGAGGTGGACGACGACCGGTCTCCCCGTGCCGGCAAACAAGGCAAACACCGAATACGAGACCATGACCACCGCCAACAGCGCGGCACGCGACATAGACCAAACGTCGACCGTGCTCGACGGCGCTGGACTCAACGGCGGCACCGACTATGAGAAACTGCAAAACGCGCGCTTGCTTAACTCGTCGGAGTATACTGTCAACAACGCCTTGGGATATGTGTCGCTGAGAAACACGCTGCAGACCGACCAAGTGCTCGCCGTGGCTTACGAGTATACCTATGGTGGCCAGACATACCAGGTGGGTGAGTTCGCGAGCGACGTGCCCGACGTGTCCAAGGCATTGTTTGTGAAGTCGCTGAAGAACACCAGCAACAACCCATCGCAAGGCAATTGGCCGTTGATGATGAAAAACGTGTATTATCTCGCCTCATCGGTGGAGAAGGAGAAGTTTCGCCTCGACGTGAAATACCAAAGCGATACCACTGGCGTGTATCTCAACTACATACCCGAACAGCAAGTGAAGGGCACTGCCATAATAAAGGCACTTGGCGCCGACCGTCTCGACAACAACAACAAGGCCCACAGCAATGGCTATTTCGACTATGTGGAAGGCTACACGGTGAGCAATGGCCGCGTCTTCTTCCCCGTGGCCGAACCTTTTGGAAAGAGCATATACGACTATCTCTTGAAGCATGGCGTGGCGGCTGACGTGGCAAGCAGATACGCTTTCACCGAACTATACGACTCCACGAAGACCATTGCCAAGCAGATAGCCGAGAAGGACAAATACATACTCCAAGGGCAATATCGCGGCACGCAGGCCAACGTCATCTCGCTTGGGGCCTACAACGTGCCGCAAGGTTCGGTCGTGGTGACGTCAGGCGGTGTGAAACTGACCGAAGGCTCCGACTACTCCGTGGACTACTCGGCAGGTGAGGTGACGATACTCAACCAGAGCATCATAGACGCTGGAACCGCCGTCAACGTGTCGTTGGAGAGCCAAAGCGACTACTCGCAGATGCGCAAGACAATGTT
>DJQL01000046.1:10340-40358 GCA_002437565.1 Prevotella sp. UBA6387 | reverse complement strand
TTCAACATCAACTGGAAACACGAAAGCCAATGGCTCACCAACGCCCTCGACAAGTTGCCGTTTCTGCACCTCACGCAACCTTCGCAGATAAGCTTTACGGGTGAGTTTGCCAAGTTGTTCGCCGGACAGGTGAGCGGACTGCAAAACAACGCCTCGTATATCGACGACTTCGAGGGCACCACCGACAAGATTTCCGTGTTGGATCCCACGTCGTGGATTCTCTCCTCAGTGCCATCGATGTTCGCGGAGAGCACCGACAAGTCAACGTTGCGCTCTGGCTTCAACCGCTCGCAGATGGCATGGTACACAATAGACCCGCTCTTCACTCGGCGCTCGTCGTCGCTCACCCCCGCGCACATAAAGAGCGACCTCGCCATGCTCTCCGACCCATACATGAGGGAGGTCTACGTGCGCGAACTCTATCCCAATCGAGACCAAAGCAGCTACAACGGTGCCACGTCGACGCTGTCGGTGATGAACATCGCATATTACCCCAACGAGCGAGGGCCATACAACTTCAACCCCGACCTTGACTTTGACGGAACCCTCAAGAACCCCGAGCAACACTGGGGAGGCATGATGAGGCGACTCGACACCAACGACTTCCAGCAGGCAAACATCGAGTATGTTGAGTTTTGGATGCTCGACCCATTCATCCATGAAAAAGATAAAGGGGAGACGGCACAGGGCGGCGACTTCTACATAAACCTCGGAGAAGTGTCGGAGGACGTGCTGAAAGACGGCAAGAAATTCTATGAGAGCGGATTGCCTGTTGACGGCTCGCAAAACTTCACATACACCCAATGGGGAAAGATACCCACGCAGACCACGCAGACCTATGCCTTTGCCACTACCAAGGGTGCGAGGGCGATGCAAGACTTAGGCTACAATGGCCTGAACGATACAGAGGAACAGCAGTTTGACAGTTACCAAGACTTCTTGAAGCAGATTCAAGGCAAGGTGTCGCAAGCCGTGTTCGACTCCATCTGGGCAGACCCGGCTCACGACGACTACCACTACTTCCGTGGCTCCGACTACGACCGTGAGCGGTTCGACATTCTCAGGAGATACAAATACATCAACAACCCGCAAGGCAACTCGCCTGACACCGACAACCGCACGGAGACCTATGACACGTCGTACAAGAGTGGTCCCGACGTGGAGGACATAAACCAAGACTTCACCCTCAATGAGTATGAGAAGTATTACCAATACAGGGTATCCATCCGTCCCGAGGACTTGCAGGTGGGCAAGAACTACATAGTGGACAAGCGTGACGCAGCCTCCAGCACACGCCAGGGCATGAAAACCTTCACGTGGTATCTCTTCCGCATACCTGTGGACCAGTATGAGAAGCGGGTGGGAGGCATAAGCGATTTTTCCAGCATCAGGTTCATGCGGATGTTCCTCACGGGATTCAAGAAGCCCGTGGTGATGCGCTTCGCCTCGCTCGACCTCGTGCGTGGCACCTGGCGCATATATACCCAGAACCTCGACAACGCTGGCACGCAGACGGGAACCATAACCACCGCGTCGGTGAGCATAGAGGAGAACAACGACAAAACTCCAGTAAACTACGTGTTGCCTCCTGGCATACAACGTGGGCAAGACCCCTCGCAGCCACAACTCGTGGAGGACAACGAGCAGTCGCTGCAAATCAACGTGAGCGACCTCTCGGTAGGAGAGTCGAAATGCGTGTACAAGAACACCACGCTCGACATGCGGCGCTATAAGCGATTGCAGATGTTCGTTCACGCCAACGCCGAGGAGGTGAATGCCACAGACCTACAAGACAACCAGCTCGCGCTGTTCGTGAGGTTGGGCTCCGACTACAAGAGCAACTACTATGAATATGAGATTCCGCTGAAGCTCACCGCCCCAAACAACAAATACAGCCGATACAACATAGAGGACATACGCAAGGTGTGGCCCGACGACAATATGCTCGACATACCGCTCGCCCTTCTCACCAACGTGAAGAGGGAGCGAAACCGTGCTCGCGCCCTCGGCACGGCCTCGTTCACGCGCCCTTACGCGGCATACGACAACAGCCATCCAAGCAACAAGGTGACGGTGATGGGAAACCCCACACTCGGCGAGGTGAAGACCATTATCATCGGCGTGAGAAACCTATCTTCCGGACTAAAAAGCGGTGAGGTGTGGGTCAACGAGCTGAGGCTAAAAGAATACAACAGCCATGGCGGATGGGCCGCTGACGGAAACCTCAACGTGCAACTATCCGATATGGGATCCGTGAACGTGCAAGGCAAGTA
The DNA here is from genome assembly GCA_002437565.1 of Prevotella sp. UBA6387. Lineage (GTDB taxonomy): Bacteria > Bacteroidota > Bacteroidia > Bacteroidales > Bacteroidaceae > Prevotella. The sequence continues at coordinate 38,085 of DJQL01000046.1, read as the reverse complement.
TGTTTCCGACGGTTTCGGTGGACTCGAAGATGGCGTAAGTTCACGCACGCAAGACAGCCAGTCAAACTTTCAAATGACCACGAGTCTTGAGCTTGGCAAGTTCTTCCCCGACAAGGCGAAGGTCTCCATACCATTATATTATAGCGTTTCCAAGCAGACGACTAAGCCGAAATACAATCCGCTCGACACCGACATGGAACTGAAAGACGCGCTCAACTCCGTGGCATCGAAGCAAGAGCGCGACTCCATCAACGACATTGCCGTGACGAAGCACATAAACACCAACTTCTCCATCTCCAACGCAAAGGTCGGCATACAAAACAAGCGACACCCGATGCCATACGACCCAGCCAACTTCTCAGTGACTTACAGTCACTCCCATTCCCACTCGCAAGGTGAGACCACAGTCTATGAGAACGAGGACAACTGGCAGGGAATGCTCAACTATTCGTGGTCGCCCGTTTATAAGTCGTGGGAACCGTTCAAGAAGATAAAAAATCGCAGCAAGTGGCTTGACTTGCCACGTGCCATAGGGCTGAACTGGCTACCGCAAAGTGTAGGCTTCAACACGGAGATGACGCGCTCGTATTATGAGTTGCAGGAGCGTGACATGGAGGCGACTGAGAATTCAAAGTTGCCGCTCACGTTCTCTGAGCAATTCTTGTGGAACCGCGAGTTCTCGTTGCGTTGGGACTTGACGAAAAATCTCCACATGAACTTCCAGAGCGCGACCCACTCGCAAATCGAAGAGCCATATACCCCCGTCAACAAGGATTTGTATCCTGACCAGTATTCCGCGTGGAAAGATTCCGTGTGGACCAGTATTCGCCATTGGGGCACGCCTCTCGACTACCAGCAGTCGTTCAACGCGAGCTATCAGTTGCCACTAAACCTTTTGCCAATATTCTCTTGGCTTCGTGCTGACGCCAATTACAATGCCACATACAACTGGGTGCGCGGAACCGACCTTGAGGATGGTACGTCGCTTGGCAACACCATTGCCAACAACCGACAGATACAAGTCAACGGCAACCTCGACCTCGTGAGACTCTACAACCTCGTGCCGTTCCTGAAAAAGGCAAACGACCGTTTCAATAAGTCTACGCCACAAAAGAGCACATCACAAAGGCAACAAGAGAAGCGGAAAAAGGAAGCAGAGAGGAAGAAACAGGTAGAGGAGGAGAAAAAGATCCGCGCTCAGGCGGCTAAGGACGGCAAGGATGTCGACAAGGCGGTAGCGGAATGGAAACTCAAGCAAAAGCAAGACGCTGAAAGGAAAAAAGTGCTGCCGAAGAACCGCAATGCCTTTGTGAAGGAAATAACGCTCTTGCCCGATACTACCATCACCGTGAGCCACAACAAGCGCACAAGGCGGTTGTCTGTGACAGCGAGGACGCTGGACGGAAGGGTGTTCGACTTGAAATACAAGAAGGTTGGCGATAACAAACTCAAGATAAAAAACAAGGTCGACTCAGCCTTGAAACTGAAATTGTCTGTGGTGACACTGCCACCATTGGAAGAAAAAGGTTGGTACAAGACCGCCCAGGCACTCGCACGTGTCGCCATGATGGTAAGGTCTGCAAGCATAAGCTATCGAAACCAGTATGCCATGTCGTTGCCAGGGTTCATGCCCACCATTGGCAAGGCTTTCGGGCAGACGCGTGGCAACAGCGTGTTGTCGCCTGGTCTTGACTTCGCCTTTGGCCTCGTTGGAGACGACTACATAGATAAGGCCAAGCGCAACAATTGGCTGCTCATGGCCGACAGCGTGGCAACGCCTGCTTCGACAAACCTCACCGAGGACTTGCAGGTGAGAGCCACCCTTGAACCAGTGAAAGGATTCAAGATTGACCTCAGCGCATCGCGCATGAGCACAAAGGCGAAAAGCGTGCAATACATGTACCAGGGTAACCCGACAACGCAGACTGGCTCACTGACAATGACGACCATCTCCATTGGCTCAGCCTTCGAGGGCATTGGCTCTGCCAACAACGGTTATCGCTCGAAGACCTTTGAGAAGTTCTGCGGCTCGTTGGAAACGTTCCGTCAGCGCGTTGAGGCTCGCTATCAAGGCACAGTGTACCCACAAGGCACGGCATTGGCTGGCAAGACATTTGATGCCGCCAACGGTGGCGTGAACGCTTACTCTGCCGACGTGCTCATTCCGGCATTCTTGTCGGCCTACACGTCTGGCAGCGCTAAGAATCTCGACATATTCCCATCGGCCTTGCACATGCTGCCCAACTGGACGATACGTTACAATGGGCTTAGCAAACTGCCTTGGCTGCGCGACCATTTCAACGCCGTGAATATCAACCACTCTTACAGGAGCATATATGCCGTGGGTGCCTACCAGAGCTTCTCGACGTTCGCCTCGCTCGCTGGCGACAACACCATGGGATTCGTCACCGATGCCACCACAGGCAACCTCGTGCCAAACTCCATGTTCAACGTATCCACGGTGAGCATCAACGAGTCGTTCTCACCCCTGTTTGGCATAGACGTGACGTTCCTCAACAACATGACCGCAAAGTTGGAGTACCGTCAGACGCGCGCCCTGTCGCTCTCCATGACCTCCGTGCAGCTCAACGAGGCGGTGAGCAAGGATTGGGTTTTCGGGTGGGGCTGGAGGCTCGACAATTTCAACCTTTTCGGCTTTGGAGGTAAAAAGTCTGCGAGAAGGAAAGGAAAAAACTCATCCAATAGCCAGCAAACTGCACAAACATCCCAGCGCCGTTCGCAGACCGGTACCAACCACGGCTTGAACCTGCGTCTTGACATGAGCTATCGCAAGCAAGCGGCGATAACTCGCAATATCACCACCGTGTCATCGACGGCATCGAGCGGCAATACTGCTTTCAAGTTGTCGTTCTCTGCCGAGTATACACTATCCAAGCTGATGTCCATGAGCTTTTATCTCGACCGCCAGACCAATACCCCACTGTTGGCATCAAGCAGTTACCCCACCACCACCCAGGACTTCGGTCTCAGCATCAAGTTCTCGTTGACAAGGTAAACTATACCGAAAAAAAAGGTCGTCGCGATTCAAGCGTAAAGGCGATGCGATTCAAGCGTGAAGGCATCGCGATTCAAGCGTAAAGCCGCCGCGTTTTCAGTGGCAAGCCGAAACGATAATATTTCCCTTGATTATTCATCTTGATTTCAATATTTATTGCTAACTTTGCAATGGATGACTTCTCGAAGGGGAGACATCCAGACATTGTGGTAAAAACAAAAGCATTCGCTATTATTTCGCGTTTAGCCAAGAGCGTCGGAAACTAAGTAAAATGGATGCTAACAATATCTGAGAAATGCGAACATTATTAGACGTTCATACGCATACCGTTGCCTCTGGCCATGCATATAGCACATTGCAAGAAATGGCCATGGCTGCCAAGGAAAAGGGGCTGGACATATTGGGAATCACGGAGCATGGCCCAAATATCCCTGGGACTTGCGACCCTCTATATTTCAGGAATTTGCATTGCGTACCTCGCCGTCTCTATGGAGTTGAACTCATGTTGGGAGCCGAGCTTAACATCCTTAATACGCATGGTGACATAGATCTCGATGAGAGCTATTGGCGCTTGCTCGACATACGCATAGCAGGCATACATAGTCTTTGCTGGCAAGGTGGAACAAAGGCGGAGAATACGCGGGGAGTAATCAATGCCATGCGCAACCCATTCATCCAGATCATATCTCACCCTGGGGATGGAACGGCGGAGCTGGATTTCGACGCATTGATGAGGGTTTCAAAGGAGACGCATACCCTGCTTGAGATAAATAATCACTCCATGGCCCCTATACGGCATAAGACGATGGCTGGGCCAAATAATTTGGAGCTTTTGGAACTTGCCAAGAAATACGAGGTGCCTGTAATCTTTGGAAGCGATGCCCACTTTTCCACCATGATTGCTGATTATGGCAATATCATGCCATTAGTGGAGAAAATCAAATTCCCCGAAGAACTTATACTAAATTATAACCCAGACAGATTCAAGGCTTATCTCAAGCCTAAACCACAATAGCCACGTTAATTTAGCGGCAAAGTTAAGAAGTGAACAAAGAAAAATAGCTCAAATGAAGGACACTAATCCTTCATTTGAGCTATTTATATTCTGACAAGCTCGCCATTAACCGAAGAAGATATCCTTACGCTTCAATTGTGTATGTGTTTGCTGCTTTTCGGATCTTTCTTCAGTTCATAAAACTTTACCCAATCGACCTGCATTTCCACAGGCAATTGCTTGGGGTCTGCCTTGCCAACCCAAGAGCCTTGGATTTGCATGTCTACGAGCAGGTAGTAAGGAGTGCCGAATGGGTATTGCCCCTTGTCTGTCGTTTCTATGCGTGGATATGAGAACGACGTGCGGCCGTTGATGGAGAAAACCAGCGAGTCGGGCAGAATCTCTACGGCGTAAGTGTTGTAGCTGTCACGGTCGATGCCGAGGGTAGAGCCGTGGGGAGGTGTTTGGTCTTTATGCAAAACGTGAGTATAATAGGAATGCACCGTTTGGTAGGCTATGGTGTCGTGGTTTAGATGCTCCATGATGTCAATTTCCCCACCTTCAGGCCATTTGATGTCGGAATCGGGAAGCATCCATATCGCGGGCCATGCTCCTTGTGCGCATCCCAATTTGGCGCGAACCTCTACCTTGCCGTATTTTATGGTTCGCTTGTGGCGTGTGTATAGACCGCCAGTGACGAATCGCGCGGTGTCGGCATCGAGATTCGTGTTGACACAGCCACGCAATATCAACTTGCCATCACGCACGGCGTAAAGTGAGTCAGCGTAAGACATGTGTCGTTTCCAATCGGCGTTGCCGCGTGGAATCTTTGTCCACGATTTGCTGTCAAAGGTCGTACCCTTGAAATGGTCTTGCCATACGAGACGATACTTGTGTGGTGTGGTGGCCATAGAAGTCGTGGCCAGGATTAGAGAAATGAGTGTTGTTGCGATTTTCATGATTTGTGTTTTTTAGTCTGTTGGATTGTTTATGCTTCCTTATTGATGTGTTAATGCAGAGTTATTGGTGTCATCAAAGCTGTAAGTTTGCCATAGGTGGCAGCGTCTACTGCGCGTCCACGAAGCGACCTCACTCGTGGCATGTTCTCGAACCATCGGTTGTCGGTGGTATACCATTTGGCGGCGGTGACTTCTTTCACGGCATGAATCCTCGCGTTTATTTCCCTTGCGAACCTTGGATTTACCGATGATAAGTATCTCTTGTCATTCGCGGTCTCTATGGCGAGCACGAGATACTGCCTGATTATGGTCTTGGACCCTGTATAGGCTTTCTTGATGCCTTCCATTCTTGTAGTCACGTGTATGTCCCACCCCTCGCGGTTGAGCCGTGACATCAAGCCCCTGAAGACAACGCCATGTGGCGAGGTGTCTTTCACTCCGCTTGCCGCGATGCTGAGGTGAATCATCTCGTGAAGCAGGACATTGCGAAATTGATATTCGCTTTGGTCGTAGAAATTGCTCATGGAAAGGGTGAACGCGTTGGCGGAGTTGCCTCGGTTGAAGAGCTGTCTGCCCAAGATGAGTCCACGCTTAAACGACAAGGATCCGAGTTGCGTTTTTGAGTGGCCGATGAAAAAACGAGGCTCTGGCAGCTTGTCGCCAAAGTATTGTTTGTTGAATTTGCGGAAGTTGTCCCTTAGCCATATTATATCAATTTGCATATAGTTAGAGCTTACGAAAATGCCGCGCTTTCCACGCTTGCCTGATAAGGTTCGGGTAAACGTCGCGGAATAGCGCGGCAATTATTGTAAACCACGATATGAAGAATCGCATCATGGTTCTATGTCATAAAATTAACGTGCGGGGTTACAGTTGGCAGAGTTCCACGAGCTTGTCAACGGCGGCATTGAGACCGTCGATATCCTTGCCGCCAGCCTGTGCGTAGTGGGGTTGTCCGCCGCCGCCACCCTTGATGAGCTTTGCGGCCTCGCGCACTATCTTTCCTGCGTTGAGATTGTGTTCGCTCACCATGTCGTCAGATAACATCATGGAGAGCATAGGCTTGTCGTGGGCGTTGCTACCAATGGCGCAGACAAGGTGATCAGGGATGCGCTCGCGAATCTTGAACACGAGATCCTTGGCACTGTTGGCCTCGAAAGGCACTATGGCCTTAATCACCTTTATGCCATTTATTTCCTTGACATTGTCCACGAGGCGGTTGCACATCTGTTGCACCACCTGTGCCTGGAATTGCTCCACCTGCTTTCTGAGTCCGGAGTTCTCGTCTATTGACTTTTGTATTGCCTTGCCGAGATCCTTCGCGTTGTTGAACATGCCCTTTATGGCATCGAGAGTGTCTTGTACGTCGTAGATGCCTTCCTCCGCGGCCTCGCCAGTAAGAGCCTCGATACGGCGAATGCCAGCTGCGACGCTGCTCTCGGAGATTATCTTGAAGAAGCCGATGTGGCCAGTGCTCTTCACGTGGATACCGCCACAGAACTCTGCCGACGGCCCAAAGCGTACCACGCGAACCTTGTCGCCATATTTCTCGCCGAAGAGAGCCACGGCACCGAGCTTCTTAGCCTCCTCGATAGGCGTGTCGCGATGCTCGTCGAGAGGAATGTCCTTGCGTATCATCTTGTTCACCATTCGTTCCACCTGCCTAAGCTGTTCAGGGGAAACCTTCTGGAAATAGTTGAAGTCGAAACGCAGAATCTTCTCGTCTACATAAGATCCACGCTGCTCAGTCTGCTCACCAAGCACTTGCTTCAACGCGTAGTCGAGAAGGTGGGTTGCTGTGTGGTTGCATGCCGAACCCTCACGCTTATCCGTGTCAACCTCAGCATGGAGGTCGGCGGTGATGTCCTTAGGCAGCTTCTTTATGATGTGTATGCTTTGGTTGTTTTCGCGCTTCGTGTCAATTACGTCAATAGTCTCGTCGTCGAAGACAAACTTACCCTTGTCGCCTACCTGACCTCCCATCTCGCCGTAGAAAGGAGTCTGGTCGAGCACGACCTCGTAGAACACGTTTTTCTTTTGTGTCACCTTGCGGTAACGCAGGATGTGGGAATCGCAAGCGTCAGCGTCGTAGCCTACAAACTGCTGTTCTCCATCTTTCACGGTCACCCAGTCGCTGTTTTCCACGGCTGCGGCGTTGCGAGCGCGTTCTTTCTGCTTCTTCATCTCTTCCTCGAATCCGTTTTCGTCGACGGAGAATCCGTTTTCTCCACAGATGAGCTCTGTGAGGTCGAGCGGGAAACCGTAGGTGTCGAAGAGGCGGAAAGCCTTCTCGCCCTCAAGCTCCTTCTTGCCGGCGGCTTTCAGCTCTTCCATGTCTACTGATAGCATGCTTATGCCACGGTCAAGGGTGCGAAGGAACGAGTCTTCCTCTTGTTTCATCACTTTGGCGATGAGTTCTTGCTGGGCTTTCAACTCGGGGTAGGCGCGACCCATCTCTGCCACGAGCACGGGCACGAGCTTGTACATGAATGCCTCTTTCTGGTCGAGGAACGTGTAAGCATACCTCACGGCACGGCGTAGGATTCTGCGAATGACATAACCAGCCTTGGCATTGCTTGGCAATTGACCGTCGGCAATGGCAAAAGCCACAGCACGCAAGTGGTCTGCGACAACGCGAATGGCGATGTCTACTTTCTCCTCTTCGTTCACGCCCTCACCGTTGTGTCCTTCTGGGAACGTGTGGTTGTATTTATGACCAGACAGTCGCTCTATTTCCTCTATGATTGGTGAGAAAATGTCGGTGTCGTAGTTGGAGTTCTTTCCTTGGAGCAATCTGACAAGGCGCTCAAAGCCAAGGCCCGTGTCGATGACGTGCATCTTGAGAGGTTCCAATGAACCATCAGCCTTGCGGTTGAACTGCATGAACACGATGTTCCATATCTCGATGACCTGTGGGTGATCCTTGTTGACAAGTTGCTCGCCAGGTATCTTCTTCTTCTCTTCCTCTGGACGGAAGTCGATATGAATCTCGGAGCAAGGACCGCAAGGTCCCGTGTCGCCCATCTCCCAGAAGTTGTCGTGCTTGTTTCCGTTTACGATGTGGTTTTTCGGGAAATGCTTTTCCCAATATTTCGCAGCCTCGTCGTCGCGTGAGATGTTCTCAGAAGGGTCACCCTCGAAAACCGTTACGTATAAGTCCTTTGGGTCGAGGTGAAGCACGTCCACAAGATATTCGTAGGCGTAGTCTATGGCACCCTCCTTAAAATAATCGCCGAAACTCCAGTTGCCCAGCATCTCAAACATAGTGTGGTGGGACAGGGCGGAGTCGCGCCCCACCTCCTCCAGGTCGTTGTGCTTTCCGCTGACGCGAAGGCATTTCTGTGAATCAGTGCGGCGGCAAGGATTGGGGTCTTTTGTGCCGAGAATGATGTCTTTCCACTGGTTCATGCCTGCGTTGGTGAACATCAGTGTAGGGTCGTCCTTCACCACGATTGGGGCAGAAGGCACGATGACGTGTCCTTTTGACTCGAAAAACTTCAAGTACGAGTCGCGGATTTCATTTGCTGTCATCATCTGTATCTTGATTTTTTAATTATGTTCTTCTATTTTGAAAATATACGGATTGAAAACAGATGCAAAGTTACTAATTTCTTTGATTTTTAAGTATCTTTGCAGACAGAAAGAATAATAATTATGGAATCAGATAGCGATAAAAACAAGAAACTGTATTATTCCATCAAGGAAGTGGCTAAAATAGTTGGAGTGAGCGAGAGCACGCTGCGTTTTTGGGAGAAAGAGTTTCCTAATGTCAAGCCAAGGACTGCCGGTACGAACAAGGTGCGCCATTACACTGATCGGAACATTGAAGATCTTAAGGTCATATATAATCTCATAAAGGTTCGCGGTTTTAAGATTTCCGCTGCCCGCAACTATCTGCGCAATAATCGTGAGGGCGTGGACAAGAGCTCAGAGATTATAGGCCTTTTGCAAGATACGCTTTCTGAATTGAAGAGTATCAAAAAGCATCTCGACCTTCTATGACTTTTGATTCTTCGCAAGTCGTTTTTGCAAGGGGCATTAAAGCCAAGAAAATTGATTAGCAAAGTCATGGGCAGTATCCATGACATTCAAAGGGGGCGTGTCAAACTCCAAGTTGAGTATTGACACGCCCCCTTTCGTTTTTATAAAATTTGCCTCACGTCTTTTAGGTCGTCAACCTTTTTCAGTCTTCCGATGATGGTCTTAACGTCGTCACGGTCGTGGACTCGAAGTTCTATCTGACCGCTGAAGATGCCCTGGTCGGCAGTGAACGATACTTTGTGGATGTTTATGTTCATCTTGTTGGAGATGACTTCTGTCACATCGTGAAGTATGCCTTTGCGGTCTATACCCTGCACCTCTATTGTCGCGTCGAAAAACAGTTGGCGATGCATGTCCCACGTGGCATCGAGAATACGTGGGCCAAAACTTGCCTTGAGCTTGTTGGCGGTTGTGCATGAGCGTTTATGAATCTCCACATGGTGCTTGCTGTCGATGAAACCTAGAATGTCGTCGCCGGGGATGGGATGGCAACAAGGTGGGAAAACATACATTCCGATTGTCCGTTCGGAGATGACGCAAGGTATCTTCTTGTTGAAGTTCTTGTCAGCCACAAGCAGATCGTTACTGATAGGCTGGGAGTTGCCTTCTTTCTTTTTCCTTCCGATGAAAGGCACGAATTTCTTCCAGCCCGATATTGGCGAGTTCTTCTTCTCGTTGAGAACCTCTGCGTCTCCATCACCAAGGATTACCACTTTCTTGCCCAACGCCACGAAGAATTCATCGCGAGTCTTTATCTCATGGTATTGGCAGAGCTTGTCGATAATGTCTGGCGAAGCCTGAATGTCCCTGTCCTTAAGCCATTGTTTGAAGATGTCCTCGCCTGTGCTTTGCTGTTCGCGGCTGTCTCTTCTGAGTATTGCTTGGATTTTGGAGCGAGCCTTTGCCGTGTATACGAAGTTGATCCATTCTGGCTGTACGTGTTGCGAGTTTGATGAAAGAACTTCCACTTGGTCTCCGCTCTGCAGCTTGTGGCTTAGTGGCACGAGCTTATGGTTCACTTTCGCCCCTATGCAATGGCTTCCGAGAAAGGTGTGAATTTGAAACGCGAAATCCAGCACCGTGCTTCCTGATGGCAAAGTCTTGACCTCGCCTTTTGGCGTAAAGACGAAGATTTCAGTTGCGAAGAGATTGAGCTTGATGGAGTCGAGAAAGTCCATGGCATCGGGCTGAGGGTCATCAAGAATCTCCTTGATGGTACCCAGCCACTTGTTGAGTTCGGTGTCTTCATCGGTAGAATCGTGCTCCTTGTATTTCCAGTGGGCCGCGAAGCCTTGCTCTGCTATGTCGTCCATGCGGTCGGAGCGTATTTGCACCTCTATCCATTTGCCTTGCTTTGACATCATGGTGGCATGAAGGGCTTGGTATCCGTTTGCCTTGGGATGGTTGACCCAGTCGCGCAAGCGGTCAGGATGGCTCTTGTATATCTGGTTGAGAGCTACGTATATTTGGAAGCATTCGTTTATCTCATCGTTGCGGTTTTTTGGCGTGAAGATTATTCTGACGGCAAGAATGTCGTATATCTCCTCGAAAGTGACGTGCTTGTTTTGCATCTTGCACCAGATGGAGTAGGGGCTTTTCACGCGTGCCTTGATATGGTACTTGAACCCCATCTTGTCGAGCGACTCCTTTACCGGTGCTGTGAACTTGTCGAAGAGATCCTGGCGTTCTTTCTCCGTCATGGACAACTTCTTTATTATGTTGTCGTATTCCTCTGGATGCTCGAACTTGAAGCTCAGGTCTTCGAGTTCTGTCTTAATCTTGTTGAGCCCCAGCCGGTTGGCTATGGGCGCGTATATATAAAGTGTCTCCCCTGAAATCTTGTATTGCTTGTTTTTTGGTTGCGAGGCGAGTGTGCGCATGTTGTGCAATCGGTCGCATATCTTTATGAGGATGACACGTATGTCATCACTCATGGTTAGCAACAGCTTCTTGAAGTTCTCTGCCTGGGCTGAGGCGTGGTCGCCAAATATGCCTCCGCTGATCTTTGTAAGCCCGTCAACGATTTGCGCTATCTTTGGGCCAAAGATATTCTCAATGTCCTCGGTGGTGTAGTCGGTGTCTTCGACCACGTCGTGTAGAAGAGCCGCGCAGATGCTCGTGGAGCCTAACCCCATTTCTTCACATGCTATTTGCGCCACGGCAATGGGGTGCATGATATATGGCTCGCCCGATAGTCTCCTCACGCCCTTGTGGGCTTGACGGGCAAAATTGAAGGCCTTGGTGATGATGTCCACCTTGCGGCGGTGGGACGAGTGCAGGTAAGTGTCGATAAGATGATTGAAGGCATCTGTTATCATCTTGTTGTCGGCCTGCTCTCTTTCTTTGTTTTTCAGCTCCTGGTCGTCCATGCTCAATCAGTATTAATAGGTTTTTCTCATTGGGGCTTGTCGTTTTACTTCACGCGGATTTTCTTACCGGCCCTGATGTTGCTACCGCTTATCTTGTTCAGTTTTTTCAGTTTCGCCACCGTGGTATGGTTGCGTTCGGCTATTTCGCTTAAGGTGTCACCATTGCGCACGGAAACGTTTTTAGGTTTCTGCGTGCTCTTCTTGTTTTTCTTGCCTTTTCCCTTGCCGTTCTTTCTTGATGAGCTTTCAGGGCGTTGGTTATTCTTCTTGCCGCTTGCCTTTTGCTCTACGGCCTCTGCCCCTTCGTAGGCCACCTTGTTGTTGTTTACCGAATATTTGTCGCTCCCGCCTGCCACTTCAACCTCGTCGCGCTTCGGCTTGTAGTTTTTGGGGCTTGCCGTGCAAATGGAATCCTCTTTGTCGATGAAGACAGGTATGAGCGACGAAGGCAAGCGGAGCGAGGCGTCACCAGACTTACCGTTCACGATGTTGCGACGATATTGTGGATTGAGGCTTTTCAGTTGGTCTACGCTTATGTTGAGCACTTGCGCTATCTGCTCGAAATGCATGTCCCTGTCGACCATCACCGTGTCGGTGGCTGTTGGAAGTTCTTTGGTGGTCAATGGGCAGATGTTGTGGTCGCAATAATAGTTCATCACATAGTTGGCGGCGATGAATGCTGGTACGTACCCACGTGTCTCCGCTGGCAGTTTCGGATAAATCTTCCAATAGTCGCGCTCGCCATTGGAGCGTCTTATGGCCTTGTTGAGCGCGTTGGTGCCACAGTTGTAAGCGGCTATCACGAGATTCCAGTCGCCGTATATCTTGTATAGGTCGCTGAGATAGTGTGCGGCGGCATAAGATGACCTCACTATGTCGCGCCTCTCGTCAACCAATGAGTTGACGCTCAGCCCATAGCGCTTTGCCGTGTTGAGCATGAATTGCCATAGTCCCATGGCGCCGACCCTTGACTTTGCCATTGGGTTGAGTGCCGATTCTATCACGGGAAGGTATTTCAGTTCCAACGGCAGGTCGTAGCTTTCGAGAGCTTCCTCGAAAACGGGTATGTAGAAGTTTTGCGCTCCAAGCATTGCCGCAACCTTGCGTCTTAATGGCCCGGTGTAGTGGTCGATGAAAGCCTGCACTATGTCGTTGTAAGGCATCTCAATCACGGTAGGCAACTTGGAGAGGCGCTCCTTATAGACACTTGCTTCGTACACGGGGTTTATGTCTGGCATGTTGCAATCGGTGTCGGGTTGTAGATACATTTTGGCGTTGTATTGGCGCATCAGGCTGTCGAGGTCTGTTGTCATCGACTCAGGCAAGTCTATCTTCTCTTCCTTGCCATTGTCCTTGACCACTACGGTCTTGTCATCTTTTTGCGCGTTTGCCGACAAGCAAAACGCGAATATGGTTGATATCAGAAAAAGTCTTTTTTGTTTCATCCTTATTTTTAGTGCGAATTGAATGTTTTGTTGTTCCGTCACAGGTGTCGCCGTCAGAATGTGAAACCGCATTGAAGGCCTACGGCTGGCTTGTTGAACTTAATCTGCCCATTTCCCTGACCGTTGAATATTGCCGGAGAAAAGTGGAAACTCAAGTCTGGCGATATGTCAAATTCTGACAGTGAAGCGTCAACGTAAGCGTCCACCACGGACAGGGCGTATACGCCAATCATCACGAAAAAGCTCAAGTCGCGCCAACTGCGGTACCTATCTTTGCGCTTGCGGAACACTTCTTGCCACCTCTGTTGGTTCTCAGGGGTGATTTGTGTGCCAAGGTGCAAAAACTGGTTGTAACTCTGCGTGTTAGGGTCACTGTCCATGATGTCGAGATAAGCTTGGCTGTAATCATGGTACATCATGTTGTTCCATCTCAAGGCGTAGGCGCATCCCACGAATCCCCCATAGAATATTGGCAGTTTCCAGTATTTGCGGTTGTATATTTGCCCGGCACCAGGCACGACAAGTGCAAGCCACAAGGCCCTTTTGGGGTCTGGCTTCCATGTTGCCCAGTCGCGTTTGGGCTTGGCCAGTTTCTCCACGTCTGTTTGGCTTTGCCGTTCCGTTTCGCCTATGGTGCCCGCTTCCACAAGCTTCTCAGCGCGAATGGTGTCGTTGCCGTGCTTCTGGTCTATCGTTTGCGCGTGCGCGAGTTGCGAGCAGCACAAGACGCAAACGATCATGGTGAGTATGCTTATTATATAATGTGTCGAGTGATGTGATAACATAAGTTGTGCGAAGGCTTCAATCTGCCTGTGCGTTTTGTTGCTTCATTCCGTCGAAGACGCTCATGATGCGTTCAAGTTCCTCTTCGTTGTTGAATGGAATGCTTATCTTTCCCTTGCCCTTGTTCGAGCAAGTCAGTTGTACCTTTGTTCCAAGGAAATCGGAAAGGTGGTCTCTCAGGCTTGAGAAAGTCTCAGAGAACGTGCCCTTTGCCTTTATGGTCTTCTTGCCCGAGTCGATGTCCTCTCCGTTTTTTAGGTGTTGCGCCATTTCCTCCACCTTCCTCACGGACCAGCCATTCTTTATTATTTCCTTGAACAGTCGCAACTGTGTGGACGGGCTGTCTATTGCGAGGAGTGCGCGTGCGTGACCCATGTCGATTTCCTTCTTTTGCAATGCCATCTGCACCTGTGCTGGCAGCTTGAGCAGACGCAAGTAGTTGGTGACGTTGGCGCGGCTTTTTCCCACGCGTTCAGCCACTTTCTCCTGTGTCATGTTCTTGCCCTCCATGAGGTGTTCGTAGGCAAGCGATATTTCTATTGGGTTGAGGTCCTCTCGTTGTATGTTCTCTACGAGAGCCATCTCCATGACGCTCTCGTCCTTTATGGTGCGGATGTAAGCCGGAATGGTTTTCAGTCCCGCTATCTGCGAGGCTCTCCAGCGTCGCTCCCCGGCGATTATCTGAAAGTGGTTCTCCGCTGTTTGCCTGAGCGTGATAGGCTGTATGATGCCAATCTCCCTTATGCTTGCCGCGAGCTCCTCCAGCTTGTCCTCGTCGAAGAGACTTCGTGGCTGGTTGGGGTTGCGCTCTATCTGGTCGAGTGGTATCTCGCTAATGGTCGACGATCCTTCCGTGCGCACGTTCTCCGTGGAGAGAAGTGCGTCAAGGCCTCGCCCAAGCGCGTTGAATTTCTTGTGTACTGCCATTGTAGTTTCTTTACACGTTCTTGTCAATTATCTCCTTTGCCAATGCAAGGTGGTTCTTCGCGCCAGAAGAGTCGGCATCGTAAAGGATTACTGGAAGCCCATGGCTTGGAGCCTCGGAAAGCTTGACGTTTCGTTGAATCACTGTCTTGAATACCAACTCCTGGAAGTGGCGTTTCACTTCGTCGTAGATTTGGTTTGCGAGGCGAAGGCGCGAGTCGTACATCGTGAGTAGGAAACCCTCGATCTCCAATTTCGGGTTCAGCCGGCTCTTGATGATCTTGATGGTGTTGAGCAGCTTGCTTATGCCCTCCAGTGCGAAATACTCACATTGCACCGGTATGATGACGGAGTTTGCCGCCGTCAGCGCGTTTACGGTAATCAGTCCGAGCGATGGAGAGCAGTCTATGAGGATGTAGTCGTATTCCTCACGCAAGGGGTCGAGAATGTTTTTCAGCACTTTCTCCCTGTTGTCAAGGTTTAGCATCTCTATCTCGGCGCCCACGAGGTCAATGTGGCTTGGTATGATGTCGAGCCCATCGATGTCGGTCGTGTATATGGCGTCGCGCACGTCGGCGTGGTCTATGATGCACTCGTATATGGAGCAGTCCACTTGCGATATGTCCACGCCAAGTCCGCTTGAGGCGTTGGCCTGAGGGTCAGCGTCCACTACGAGAACTTTCTTTTCCAGCGTGGCGAGCGAGGCTGCGAGGTTGATAGTGGTCGTGGTCTTTCCTACGCCGCCTTTCTGATTGGCTAAAGCAATGATTTTTGCCATTGTTATCGTCTTTTATCCACATCTTCTTTTAACAGGTGTGGCATAGTTTGTTGCAAAGATACATATTTTGCGTGAAACATTCTATTTTTAAACCTTTTTTCGTACTTTTGCCAATGGATTTTAATGATGCGATTTTAATCCAACTGTTAGAAACAACGAAAAAGTACGGCATGATGAAAAAGAAACCTTTTATACTCATCTCCAATGATGACGGATACCATTCTAATGGCATACATAAACTCGTGGACTTCGTAAGTGGCCTTGGCGATGTTCTTGTGTGCGCCCCGGAGAGTGCGCGCTCTGGCTATTCCTGTGCTTTCTCGGCAGCCGACTTCCTTAGGTTGAAGCGGCGGAAGAACATTGGCGAAGCTGAGGTGTGGTCATGCACGGGTACGCCTGTCGACTGCGTGAAGCTTGCCCTTGACCAGCTGTGCGAGAACCACCGCCCCGACATCATACTCAGCGGCATCAACCATGGCGACAACTCCACTGTGAACAGCCATTACAGTGGCACGATGGGCGCTTGCATGGAGGGTTGCATGAAATACATCCCCTCTGTGGCGTTTTCGTCTTGCTTCTACAATGAGGACGCCAATCTTGAGCCTTTGCGGCCTTACGTTGAGAAAATAGTGGAGAAGGTTCTCGACAAGGGCTTGCCCAAAGGCACTTGCCTTAATGTCAATTTCCCGGCAAGGGAGAAGTTCGAGGGCGTGAAGGCTTGCCGCATGACTTGGGGCTCGTGGGTAAACGAGGTTGACAAGCGCCATCACCTTCATGGCTACGATTACTATTGGATGGTGGGCGAATACCGCAACGACGAGCCTACCGCCACCGACACTGACCAGTGGGCCTTGAACCATGGCTATGTGGCGATAACACCCACGACTGTTGACGTGACAGATTTCAAGTTTTTAGAGCAGCTTCGATGCGATACTATCTGATTGTTGGCGAGGCGAGTGGTGACCTGCACGCCTCGCGCCTTATGCGCTCGTTGAGGCGATGCGATGCCAAGGCGGAGTTCCGCTTCTTTGGCGGCGACTTGATGAAGGCCGAAGGCGGCACGCTCGTGCGCCATTATCGTGACTTGGCCTATATGGGCTTCGTCCCCGTGTTGCTTCATTTGCCAACCATTTTCAAGAACATGGCGTTCTGCAAGCGTGACATCGTGGAGTGGAACGCCGATGTTGTAATATTGGTAGACTATCCGGGCTTCAATCTCGACATAGCCAAGTTTCTTCATAAGAACACGTCCATACCTGTCTACTATTACATCTCGCCCAAGATTTGGGCGTGGAAAGAATGGCGCGTGAAGTCCATCAAGCGCGACGTTAGCGAGATGTTCTCCATATTGCCCTTTGAGGTTTCGTTTTATGAGAATCGCCACCATTACCCAATCCATTATGTTGGCAACCCCACTGCCGAGGAAGTGCGGACGTTCAAGTCTGGCTATGCAGAGAGCAAGGCGGAGTTTTGCCGTCGCAATGGCCTTGAGCCATCGAAGCCTATCATCGCGTTGCTTGCCGGCAGCCGAAAACAGGAGATCAAGGACAACCTTCCGGCTATGTTGGCCTCTGTCAAGGACGTAGCTCCTGATTATCAATGCGTTCTCGCATGTGCCCCATCCATAGACGACAGTTATTATAGAAAAGTCATTGGCCAGGAAAACGTGTTTATGGTCCACGACGACACCTATCCTCTTCTTTCCCATTCCACGGCGGCGTTGGTGACAAGCGGCACCGCGACGCTTGAGACGGCATTGTTCGACGTGCCGCAGGTCGTGTGCTATGAGACGCCGTTGCCAAAGATTATAAGGTGGGGATTCAACCACGTCATAAAGTGCAAATACATAAGCCTTGTCAACCTTGTGGCCGACAAGGAGGTGGTGCCAGAGCTCTTCGCCGACCGTTTCAGCGTGGAAAACATCCGGAAGCATCTGCTCGCCTTGTTGCCGGGAAACGCGGAGAGAAAAAAAATGCTCTCAGGTTACGAGATTGTCAGCCAGCGGCTTGGCAATGAGAGCGCGCCCGACAATGCCGCGTGCCTCATGGTGAAGTTGCTGAGGGGTAAAAACAAAGTAGAACGTTAATTACTATCGCGAATATGCCAAATACCATTGCGCCTTTTGGCCACCCGCTTTATGTCATGCTGAAGCCGATCGGCGCGGCTTGCAACCTGAGGTGTGAATACTGTTATTATCTGGAGAAGCAGAACCTTTACGACAAAGGTGAGAGCCATGTCATGACAGATGAAATGCTGGAGCGGTTCACGCGCGAGTATATAGAGGCGCAGACCACGCCTCAAGTGCTTTTCACATGGCATGGCGGTGAGCCGCTGATGAAGCCTTTGTCCTTTTACAAAAAGGCGCTTGAGCTCCAGCGCGAATATGCGAGGGGACGGCAAATATCCAATGTCATCCAAACCAACGGCACGCTGCTGACAGACGAATGGTGCGATTTCCTCGCCAAGAACCATTGGCTTGTTGGTGTCTCCATCGACGGACCACAAGAGTTCCATGACGAGTATCGCCGCACGCGAACCAACAAGCCGTCATGGGTGAAGGTGATGAATGGCATCAAGTTGCTTAGAAAACATGGGGTGGAGTGGAACGCCATGGCCGTGGTCAACGACTTCAATGCCGATTATCCTCTCGATTTCTATCATTTCTTCAAGGATAATGGTTGCCAGTATTTGCAATTGTCACCCATCGTGGAACGCATCTTCAACCATGCCGATGGCAGGCATCTGGCAGACCTGAACGACCCAGAGCGTAGCCCGATAGCCGACTTCTCGGTTACGCCACGACAATGGGGCGATTTCCTTTGTGCCATATTCGACGAGTGGGTGCGCCACGACGTTGGTAAATTCTATGTTGAGACGTTCGATTGCATTCTCGCCAACTGGGTAGGGCAAGCCCCAGGGATATGTGTCTATGCCCGTGAGTGCGGACACGCTGGCGTGATGGAATACAATGGCGACGTGTATTCTTGCGACCACTTTGTCTTCCCTGAATACAAGCTGGGCAACATCCGCGAGAAGTCGATAGCCGAAATGCTGTATGGCGAGAAGCAACGACAATTCAGCCAACTGAAGCATGCGTCTCTGCCACGCCAGTGCGTTGAATGCAAGTTTGAGTTCGCTTGTCACGGCGAATGCCCCAAAAACAGGTTTGTGCGCGACAGGTATGGCAACCCTGGCCTCAATTATCTGTGCGAGGGCTATCATCGGTTTCTTGAGCACGTCGCCCCGTATATGGATTTCATGAAGCGTGAGCTCGACAACCAGCGTCCCCCTGCCAACATCATGGACGCGGTGAGAAAAGGGTATTTTGGATAAACTTCATGGAATGAGGGTAGGGCGCGTCGGCCACTGGAAGCTGTCGGTATCACACGTAAAGGGCATTGGGATTTCATCTGAATCCCAATGCCCTTTACGTGTAATGCCTACCCCTGTTTATCAGGCTTAAATGTGTCTTAGCGTAGTTTCGTTTGGTATTTGTCGATGAGCCATGCGTCTTGCTCGCCTATCGTCATGTGGCTATTGTCCAATACGATTGCGTCATCGGCTTGGCGCAATGGGGAAACCTCGCGATGCGTGTCTATGTAGTCTCGCTTTTGCACGTTTTCCAAGATCTCGTCATAGTTGGCAGCTTGCCCCTTGCCTTGCAGTTCGTCGTAGCGACGCTTTGCGCGTACCTCAGGCGAGGCGGTGACGAAAATCTTGAGCTCGGCGTCGGGGAAGACCACCGTGCCGATGTCTCGCCCGTCCATCACCACGCCTTTCCCCTTGCCCATGGCTTTCTGTTGTGCCACGAGAGCCTCACGCACGAACGGTATGGCGGCTATCGGGCTCACGTGTGAGCTCACTTCCATGCCGCGAATCTCCCGTTCCACCATCTCGCCATTGAGATAGGTCTCGGGCAAGCCAGTGTCGGCGTTGAGCTTGAAACTAATGTGAACCTGTGGTAGCTTTTCTTTCAATTCGTCGGTTTTTACGCTGCCGTCGGCATTGAAGAGGTCATTGCGGATGGCGAAAAGCGTGACCGCACGATACATGGCCCCGGTGTCAACATACACGTATCCAATCTTCTTGGCGAGGGCTTTTGCCATTGTGCTTTTCCCGCAAGAGGAATAGCCGTCAATGGCTATTGTTATTTTTTTCATCTATAGTGTTTTATAAAGAGTATGCGATGCTCATGATGAGGCTGGAGCTTGAGACATGGTATTTGCTCCAGCTTGCCGCGGCCTTGAACCGGCTCAGCGACAGTCCGGCGCCAAAACTCAATCCTGCCCCGTGGCTGCTCGATTTCCCGTCGGCGCTTGTCAGTTTCATCTCGTTGGCGCGTCGGAAGTTGTAGCCCATTCCTATCCAGAAATTATCCGATAGCAACGCGTCGGCCCCGACCACGAGATGGTTGATGGCCTTGTAGTGAGGGTGGTTCAAGTCCACGAGCGTGGCATGGAGGCGCAAGGGCATGTTGGTGAACCGTTTAGAGGCGCCTATCTGCATGTCAAACGGCAAGCGGTTGTAGTCTTCATTGTATGCCTTCAATTCGCCTCCAAGGTTTTTCAACGCTAATGACAACGACCATTCACGGTCTGGGTCATAATAGTTCAAGCCAAGGTCTACGCCTACGGCAATGCTGTTGTAGTCGGCTATATACGAGGTTATGAATTTGGCGGACACTCCGCCCGAAAGCCTGTCGGTGAGAAGGTATGAGAAATATCCGGCTATTGATATGTCTTTCGCGGAGAACTCGCCTGTCTGGATGTTGTTCTCGTCGGTTTCTTTCATCTTGCCATAATCGACAAATGAGCCGGAGATGGCGGCGGAAGCGCGTTCGCCAAACGTCTTGTTGAAAGCCGCGCTGGCAGCCTTGGAGCCTTGCATGTAGCTCATGTAGTTGAGGTTCAGCGACTTGTCGGTGACCGACGAGAGCAGGGCTGGATTGCTGAAGATGAGTGCCTCGTCGTCATCTATCACGCTGATGTTGTCGCCACCCAATGCCGCGGCATGGGCGGAGACGGGCAACCGCAGAAAGTTGTAGCCAGTCTGACTGTCATTCTGCGCTTGGGCAAACGCGATATTGGCAAGCGTGGCCATGATGACAAGGAAAGCCTTTCTCATTTATTTTTTCCAAATTATTCAGCAAAATTACAGCTTTTCTTCAAGAATAAATGTAATTTTGCAAGGAAGTTTTGATAGTATAGGATAAAATTATCATTGACGAATGGATATAAAGAAAAGCGGTAAAGCCAATTTGGACAACCATCGTTCTACAGGGTTCCTACTGGGGCTTATCCTGGCACTGTCCCTGCTTTTCGCTGCTTTCGAATATACCACACGCCCACACGCTGCCGAGGAAGACGACTCCATGCTCGACGACCTTGCTGAGGATCTTACCATGAAGTCAGCACCGCAAGACACGCGCGATATGGTATCAGCGGTGGCGGCTCCGGCTTCAAAGGCGATTACGCAGAACGTGAAGGAGGTGGCTCACGTGGACAATGCCGACAAAATAGCTCCAACGACGAGCAAACTTGTCATTGGCGATGGGCAAGCCGTGCAGAAAGACGCCAACGTGACGGAGGCTCTTCCACAGGTGACCGCCGACAAGGACACGACCGTGTTGCGTACCGTGGAGCAGATACCGGAGTTCCCGGGCGGAATAGTGCAATTCATGAAATGGCTGACTCGCAACCTGCGCTATCCACCCCAGGCTAAACAACAAAAGATACAGGGCAAGGTGGTGGTGTCATTCATAGTTAACAAGGACGGCTCTATATCATCACCAACTGTCGTAAAGTCTGTTGATCCATTGCTTGATATGGAGGCCCTTAGGGTCATAAAGATGATGCCGAGATGGAAACCTGGCATGGAGAAAGGAAAGGTTTGTCGCACCATGTTCGCCATACCTGTCAATTTCGTATTATAAGAACTGAATAGCTACTTTTGTTTCATGGTTAAGATGTATACTTCGGATGAACTTTTGGAAAAGGTGAACCATTTTTTGGCTAACCTTCCATACAATCGTGTTCCAATGAGCCTATACGAGCCTATTCGCTATGTGCTCTCTATGGGTGGCAAGCGCATAAGGCCAGTGCTCATGCTTCTTGCTTACCAACTTTACAAGAGTGATCCAGAAAGCATTCTCATGCAAGCGGCCGCATTGGAGACTTACCATAACTATACGCTCCTGCACGATGACCTCATGGACAACGCTGACCTTCGTCGTGGCCACGCTACCGTGCACAAGAAGTGGAACGCCAACCAGGCCATCCTCTCTGGCGACTCCATGCTCGTGCTGGCTTATGAGCGTATGTCACAGTGCCCTACTGATAAGCTCTCTCAGGTTCTTGGCATTTTCACGGAGACGGCGCTTGAGATAGGCGAGGGGCAGCAATACGACATCGACTTTGAACAGCGCACCGATGTCAAGGAGGAGGAATACATCGAGATGGTGCGATTGAAGACCAGCGTGCTCTTGGCTTGCGCATTGAAGATTGGCGCGACGCTCGCTGACGCTCCCGAGGAAGACCTCGACAACCTCTATAACTTTGGCGAGCAGGTGGGGCTGGCGTTCCAGTTGCAAGACGACTTCTTGGATGTATATGGCGACTCGCGTGTCTTTGGCAAGGCCATTGGCGGCGACATAGTGTCAAACAAGAAGACATATATGCTCATCAATGCCTTCAATCATGCCAACGCCGCCCAGCGCGAGGAACTGATGCGCTGGATCACGGCAAAGACTTTTGACCGGGAGGAGAAGGTGGCGGCCGTGACGAGACTATACAACGAGATTGGCGTGGACAAACTCGCACTCGACAAGATTGCCTATTATTTCGAACAGAGCAAGAAATACCTCGATGCCGTGAAAGTGGAAGAGGCCAAGAAGACGGTGTTGAGGCAGTACGCCGAGAAAATGATGTCAAGAAAATATTAATTTTCTGCACAGATGCCTGATTATAAGTTTGTAGACACCCATGCCCACCTCGATGGTGAAGAGTTCAAGGACGACTTGCCCTTGGTTATCCAGCGTGCCAAGGACAGTGGGGTAGGTGCCATCTTCCTTCCTGGTGTCGACGCGTCATCGGTAGCGAGTGTCATGGATGTGTGCCGCCAATATCCTGGCTATTGCTATCCCATGATAGGCTTGCAGCCGGAGGAGGTGCGTGCCGACTGGCGCGACGTGTTGGCGATGATGCGCCAGGCGTTGCGCGACAACGCCTCTGGCGTTGCAGGGCAACCGCGTTATATCGCCATTGGCGAATGCGGCCTCGATTTTTATTGGAGCCGCGAGTTCGAGACGGAGCAGCTTGCCGCTCTCGAGGAGCAGGTGAAGTGGTCGGTGGAGACGCGTTTGCCGCTCATGATTCATTGCCGGAAGGCTCAAAACGAACTTCTGCACATCTTGCGAGCCTATGAGAAAGACCTTCCCGGTGGCGTGTTCCATTGCTTCACTGGCAACCAGAAAGAGGCGGAGGAGTATCTCCGATTCGACAAGTTCGTGCTTGGCATCGGGGGCGTGTCCACGTTCAAGAGCAGCCATTTGCGCGAAGACTTGCCTGCCTCCGCGCCATTGAGCCGCATCGTGCTTGAGACCGACAGCCCATACATGGCTCCCGTGCCCAACCGTGGCCAGCGCAACGAGAGCGCGTTCGTGCGCCTTGTGCTTGAGAACCTTGCCCGGTGCTACGGCGTGGCACCTGACGACGTGGCGAGGATTACCAACGACAACGTCCGTCGCACGTTTCCATTGTATAAGTGATGAGACAAGCACGTCTTGAGTTACCTCTCAATGCGTGCTTGTTTCTTTACCGACTATTTAGGAATGTGCTTTTTAGCTTAACATACAACTAAATTATGCCGATTTTTCCCTTCCTTTCCCAAAACCAGCCTTTGATAAGCAAAGGCTGAGCTACTTATTTCCTTAACTCTCTCTAAACGCCTCATTCACAACCTGCTTCTCTCCTCTGAGTTGGAAGATTGGAAAGCAGGTTTCTTCTTGTTAAACAGATTGCCTATCTTTTTTGTTAATGTTATTTCCACATGTTGGGTGTCATAATAATTATTGAATTCTTGCCTCACTCCATTGGAATAGTAACTGTATTTCGGGGTGGCGTTCTTGAACAGGTCTTCAGCCTTAAGGCTAACCATCATTCCCCTTTTCTTGTCTGTATACGCAAGTCCAATGTTCACAAGCAATAAGTTCTTGTTTTTCCTGTAATTATAATACCCAGGGATGTCATCCTCCACGTATAAGGACGAAGAGATTTTCTTGCTTAAATAGAATGTATTATTCAATGAGAACACGCCTCCCCACCCAGCGGTATTCTTGAACGCCAGTTGATGGGATACGTATCTTGAATACGAGACATTACCTGAAAGGTTAGACTCCAACCACGAACCAAATTGATAATCGTACTCCATATCGATGCCCCATGCCGATATGTTCAAGAAGTTTCCGGCTCTTTCTATTTGGTTACGCACATTATCGGAATCCAATATGACCATCTTGCCGAAATCATTTTTTGTATGCGTGAAATACATCTCGGCATAGAGTGAACTACCGTGCATATAAGCCAAGCTGGCATTGTGTATATAAGATGGTTTCAGGAAAGGGTTTCCTTCAGAATAATCATACTTGCTTATATACCAACGAAAAGGATCCAGCAAGCGAAACCCTGGTCTTTTGACCCTTCCCGAATAATTCAAGTTTAATGTATTCTCGTCATCAATGGAATACTTTATTCCTACGTTTGGGAATAATCTGAAATAATGATTGTTGTTAATGTCGTTCAACGCATAAGAGATTCCCTTTGTGTTTGTCAGTTCCGCCCTAATACCAATATTCAACAGAAAAGAACCCCAAGACCTCTCGGCGTTAACATACAACGCATTTACATATTCCCTATACCCAAACATATTTGTCGAGGAGGCATCAGCAACCAGCCTTTCGTCTTCTTCGTTATATGATGTCGTGTGAACATACGAAAGTTTATAGCCTTCGCCAAGTGCCCACTTGCCAAGCGCATTCTCAAAATCGAGTTTAAAGGTGTATATATTATTGTTTTGGTGTCCTGCACTATAAAATGTCTCATCATTACTTGCAAACTGTGCCTTTGTCACTGACAGCCAATCCCTATAGTTTTTCTCATAGCCATTGACATAACCAAATGTCATGTTAAAATTCGAGTTATTTGAAAAATCGCAAGCATAGTTGACCTCTAAGTTGGTTTGATAGTCTGATGAATGTCCCTGTCCTTTCGACGACATTAGGGAATCAACTCTATTGTCAATTGTGAAATATCTCGTGTCATTGGCTATATCCCGATTCTTTGTTCTATTGAGCAAAGGCAACTGCAATGTCGCTGATACCCTATTGCGCTTGTTTATGTCATAATTGAAAGAAGACAAAGCCATGACAACCTTTTCCGTGGATTTACGTGGGCAATCGGTTGACACAAGATAATTGCCAAAATCGTTTGTGTACCTACTGTGCATGAAGCTCTTTGCCCTACTTCCCAACAACACAGTCTCAAAGCTGACCTTGCCTCCTGAGTAAAGTACCCTTGCGGAGCCACCATAAGACAAGTAGCGACCAATTGTGCCCCGTCCCAAGAAGTTGGACTGTAAACCGGGATTTATTTTCCTCGTTGTCTCTATTTCAATGATGCCAATGTTCTCATCTGCCTCATATCTCGTTGGAGGAGTGGGCAGCACCTTGACTTCCCTTATGTTCTCAAGACCCAAGGAATTCAAGTAAGCCATAAGCTCCCCACCCTTCAGATAAATCTTGTGATTATTCAAATAGACAACTACGCCGCTCTTGCCTGCCATGGAAATGACATTGCTCTTTACATTTACCAAAGGTAATTGCGACATAATGTCGGAAAGCAATTTCCCGTCCTTCCTTATCGCGTCCATATTGACCACGAAGCCATCCACCGTCATTTGAATAGGCTTTCTTCTGCCGACTATTTCCACGCCATTGAGGTTCAAGGATGTATCGCTAAGATAAATGTCAACTGCCTTTCGGTTGGTTACTGGCACCACTTTGTTAGAGCAGCCTATGTAGCTGCAAGTAAGGGTGTCAGTACCATTTACTTGAATCTCGAAATGACCTAATGAATCAGTCAATACCGCATTGCCGGTATTGTCATTTCTTATAGAGGCATATGAAAGAGGTTGCGTCTTGTCTTGAAGATACACATGACCATTCAACTTATACGATTGTGCCATGACAGACAAATTCATGCAACACATCGCTGCCATAAAAACAACTATCTTAATCATAAGTTTTTATGCTGTGTAAAAGCCCAGAAACTATCGATTTTTATCTCTTCAAATATTAAGCGCAAATTTACAAGAAATCACTGACATACAAATTACCTACCGAAGAAATTTAATACACTGCGTTATACGCAGTTATACATTCTGATTATATCCTTAAATCCGCAACTTTCGAGGGTAAGTAGATTTTGAAAACAAGACTTACCCTTCCTTGATAATCCAGTTGCCGATGGTGCGCTGGTTGCTGTCGTAGTTCACTCCCACCTTGTATAGCCGCTTGCCTTCGGCTGAGTAGGGTATGAGATATCCCTTGTCGTCTATCTGCTTCAGGGCATCCTCTGCCGTACCGTCATATTTCAGTTCGAACACATAGATGGCCGTAGGAAGATGCAGCACGGCATCTGCCCTGCCTATGGCACTGTCTTCCTCCACCCTGATGAGAGCTCCCATCAAGTTGAATATCAGATAAAAGACCGTTTGGAAGTCGCGTTCGTTCTTGTTGCTCAGCCTATTCGAGATGCTGGATAGGTAGGCTTTCAGGCGAACCATTGCCTGATCGATCTCGCCGTCATAGACCAGCTCCACGAACTCGTTCACCAGACGGTTGTTGTCCACCGACACAGGCGAGAGATAATTGGGCGCGAGGCTCTTCAGCATGCCTATCCTCACCTCCTGGTTAGGGTAGCCCAGCCGGTAGCTATTTGTGAGTGGCTTGTATTGCTTTATGGTGAGATAGCCGCTCTGATAGAGCAATGGCAAGACGGAGGTCATGTTCTCGGGCGATACGTTGAAATCGTCCACGCTCACGCCGTTCTGCTCTATGTCCATCGCGTTGATGTGATATTTCCGCAAGCTATTGATGAGATAAGTTGGCGTGCCTGAGCCAAACCAATAGGCATCTATCTTCCGTCCGTTAAGTGCCCTTACAAGGCTGAAAGGATTGAACACATCCTCGGAACGTTGGCTGAAATGATAACCGTCATAGTATTGGCGCAATTCCTCCATACATTCCTCGTAAGTCAGTCCAAGAGCCTCGCCCAACGCCTCAACGTCAGGCTTCATCACCGTTGTAAGCTCGGTCTTGCTGATGCCGCAGATGGCGGAGTATTGGTCGAGCAGGCTTATGTTGTCGAGGTTGTTAAGCTCGCTGAAGATGCTGAGCTGTGAAAACTTGGTGATGCCCGTGATGAAAACAAACTCAAGATAGGGGCCGAGCTTCTTCAGCGGACTGTAGAAGTTCTGCATGATAAGGCGAAGCGTGGCCAAGTTGTCTTTCTCATGCACCACGTCGAGCAAGGGGGCGTCATATTCGTCGATTATTATCACCACCTTTTCGCCTGTCTGTTTGTTGGCACGCTTCACTATGCCCTCAAAACGCTCATTGGCATCCACTTCGTCTTCTTCTCTGCCATAGAGATCCTCATAAGGCTTCAGTTGCAAACTGAGATAACGTTTCAAGCTCTCCCCGTCGAAATGCTTGGCACCGCTCATGTCGAAATGGAGCACAGGATATTTCACCCAGTCCTTCTCGTAACTGGCGATGGCAAGACCGTCGAACAGTTCCTTGCGGCCTTCGAAATAGGCTTGCAGGGTAGAGGCAAATAGCGACTTGCCGAATCGGCGGGGGCGACTCAGGAAGATGTTACGCATGCCTTTCTCCCTGAAATCCACTATGTATTTGGTCTTGTCCACATAGAGATACCTTTCCTCGCGGATTGTCGCGAAGTCTTGTATCCCCACGGGATATTTGTTCACGATTTTTGCCATGATCTTGTCCGATTTACGTTTTACGGCACTAAAATACGAAGAAAAACTGGAACCGCAAAGTTTTCCCCAAATCTTTTCATGCGCAATTTTGCGATGCAGGGGTCCGTGAATTCAACAAGCAAGTGCAAATTTACTGAATTTGTTTGTAAAAGCACTCCCTTGGCGTTCTGAACTTGCGGAAGCTTTATGGCAGCGGTCTTGATGGCAACATAGCGTCCGCGTTGGAATGTAAAATATTATTGCCAAAATTTAACACTTGGAAGCTGGTGCTTTTAGAGCGGAAAAATGGCTTGGGGCTACCCTTTGGCAACACCGTCAGCGGCTTTTCGGGCAAAAAGTTTTGGCTTTACGCCGTGATCGCGTCGGCTTTACGGCGTGA
>DJQL01000046.1:0-10250 GCA_002437565.1 Prevotella sp. UBA6387 | reverse complement strand
GCCGACGCTTTTTCAGCGTTAAGATGAAGTCTAAAAATCGCAAGGAGTGCAATATGTTGATAATCAGTTGTTTATCAAAAACGACCAATAATCGCGTCATATCGAACGAAGCGATGGCTTGATTGAAAAAAAACGATTCTCAGACGACTGTTTGTAAAATATTGTTACCCTTTTGCGGGCCGGTTTTATGCCGGCCCACAAAAAAAGTCCCAACCATTGAAAATCATTTGTCGAACATTGTTTTATGGCCGGCACGAGACCGGCCACTGCAAAGCTGATGAGGCGAAGCCATCTTTGTTGTTTCGCGCCAATCACTTGTTTCTTGCCTGTATGAGCGCGTCTATCTTCTTGTAGCGAGCGTGCGTCTTCGCATCTCTCACCTGGCGCGTGTTGGTGTCGATGAGCATCACTGGCGGCACGTCGCCATTGCCGTTGTATGAGTCCCACTGCGGCAGGCCAGGGCCGTTGGGGTTGCCGTTGTTCACGAAGTTGACATATATCTGCTGGAATATCTCCGACGTGGCATAGTCGTCAGCGGCCCAAGGGAAAGCCTTGTTGGTGGACAGGTTTCCCATGGCATACTCTATGTCGGCCGAGTGGACGGCACTCGTCGCCGCCGGCTGCTTGGGTGCGTCGTCCTTTGCGTCTACCGTGCCACCGGCTAGGCCAGGTGCCTTGCCCTTGAGCTGCATGTTCGGGCGAGGGTGGCAGTAGACGTAGCGGTATACGGGGGCCTTGCTGCTCTGGCGCACCATGTCGGCCCATTTCCATGTGGCATAGGCAATGAACATGTCGCCACCGAGAGCCTTGCCCTTGTCGCCTAAGAGGTCAGCGTCTGTGTGAATGTCGTAGAGATTGAAGATGGTTCTTGCGTCAGTGCCGAAATAGTTGGCTATTACAGGACTCAGATTCTCCAAGGTCGGGGTCTTGCCTCCGGCATAGGCCACGACGGGAAACTCTCCATTGTTGTTTCCAAGCAGGCACGGCACTTGCGATTGGCGACCCTCGCTTATCACCTTGTCGGGGTCCTCGTCGAGGAAGATGCCGTCTATGCATTTGGTGCCCTCGCCGAAGGTGCCGTCGTCGAGCTTCCTCAGTTCCTCGGCTGAGAGCTTGCGCATGTCGCTGAGCTTCTTGAGGTGGTTCTTCTTCGCCCAAGCCGTGCCCTTGCGTTCAGCGTCGGCCAGGCTGATGGGCTTGGCGTTGGAGACGACGGCCCCGCTGGAGCACATGTATCCGTTCAGCAGGTTGCGCGTCAGCGGTGAGGTGGTGAGGGCGCACACCGATTGCGCGCCTGCCGACTCGCCATTGATGGTCACCCGGTCGGGGTCGCCACCGAAGGCGGCTATGTTGTCCTTGACCCATTTAATGGCCGCGGCCTGGTCGAGCCATCCTTGGTTGCCATGGCATCCCTCTTTCGTCAGCTCAGGGAGAGAGAAGAAGCCGAAGATGCCTTCACGATAGTTTGCCGTGACCACGATGATGTTGCCGCGGCGTGCCAGTCGCAAGCCCTGGTAGCGAGGTTCAGAGCCACTGCCCGCCACGAGGCCTCCGCCATTGAAATAGACCAGCACGGGGAGCTTCTCGTTCATTTTCTTGGCGGGCGTCCACACGTTGAGATACAGGCAGTCCTCGCTCTTGCCCTTGCCCTCGAAGACCATGTCGCCAAACACGTTGTTCTGTTCAGGGTCTGGGCCGAACGCCTTTGCCGGGCGCACGCCAGTCCATGCCTTGACTGGCTGCGGAGCCTTCCAGCGCAGGTTGCCCACCGGCGGTTGGGCGAATGGTATGCCACGGAAAATCTTCACGCCAGAAGAGTCGACACCCTCGACGGTTCCGTCGCGGTAGGTCACTTGCGACCCTCCTGTTTGTGCCATGGAGCATAGGGAGACGAAGAGCGCGATAACCAGCAATATTCGTTTCTTTTTCATTGTTTGAATGGTTTTGTATGATATAATGTTGATATTCTAAACGATAAAAGCACGCCTTGGGCCGCGTGGGTCCAAACCGTGCTCTACGTTTTATGTACTAAATGTGATTACTCTATCACGACGGTTGTCCAACCGTGCTTATCCTCAATGGTGCCATACTGTATGCCACGCAGGGTCTCGTAGAGTTTTGTTGACCATGGACCCGGCTTGTCGCCGAAACTGTATTTCTTGCCTGTGGCAAGGTCGTCAAGCTCTGATATTGGCGAGATGACGGCTGCCGTGCCGCAAGCTCCGGCCTCCTCAAACGTTGGCAACTCCTCCTCTGGCACGGGGCGGCGCTCCACTTTCAGTCCAAGGTCTTCCGCAATCTGCATGAGGCTCTTGTTGGTGATGGAAGGAAGGATCGACGTGCTCTTAGGTGTCACGTATGTGTTGTTCTTGATGCCGAAGAAGTTGGCCGCGCCACACTCGTCGACATATTTCTTCTCCTTGGCATCGAGATAGAACTCGGATCCATAGCCCTTGCCGGCGGCGAACATATGGGCGCGAAGCGATGCGGCGTAGTTGCCACCAACCTTGTAGCGGCCAGTGCCAAGGGGAGCGGAACGGTCGTAGTCGCGCACGATGGCGTACTTGTTGCAAGCAAAGCCTCCCTTGAAATAAGGGCCGACAGGCGTGGTGAAAATCAAGAACAGGTAGTCCTTGGCAGGGTGGACGCCCACCTGTGGGGTTACGCCGATAAGCAGTGGGCGAATGTAGAGCGTTGCGCCGCTCTCATAGGTCGGTATGTAGTCTTGATTGAGGCGAACCACCTTCTTCACCATTTCCTCAAACATCTCGGTTGGCACCTTGGGCATGACGATGCCCTCGCAAGTCGACTGAAGTCGCTCGGCATTGTCTTTAACGCGGAAGACGCGCACCTTGCCGTCGGGACAGCGATATGCCTTCATGCCCTCGAAAGCCTCCTGGCCATAGTGCAGACAGGTTGCGGCCATGTGCAGGTTGATATACTCCTCAGAGCACACCTCAATCTCTCCCCACTTGCCGTCATGGTAGTAGCAGCGAACATTATAATCGGTCTTGCGATAGCCGAATGTCAAATTCCCCCAATCCAAGTCTTTCATAATATAATAATTTAGTATCGTTTTCTAATGAATTAATGCAAAATTAGCAATAAAAATAATAACACGGCAAGGTTTGCTCGATAATTTAATCTTTATCCAACAATTTCTTTATTTCATTGTCGGTTTTGGTCAGCTTCTCCTTGCAGAGTTTTATGAGTTGTTGAGCTTTTTTCAGTTCAGCGGACAATTGGTCTATGTCGAGTTCGTTGTTTTCGAGCTTGTCGACTATGGTTTCCAATTGGCGCACGGCATCTTCGTATTTCTGTTCTTGTTTAGCCATATTTTATTGTTTTTGTTTGTCCAAATGTATTGTGGATGCGAAAGATCCTTTTTCAACCCTTGTCTCAATGATGTCGCCTTCTTTCAGCGTTGTGGGGTCGTGAATCGCCTTGCCGTTGAGCATTGTGATGCTGTAGCCACGTTTCAATAGGCGCTCAGGGTCGAGTGCCTTGACGCGAAGGGCAAGCTGGGCAATGCGGTTGTCTTCCCTGGCCAGTTTCATTTCCACCAGTGGTTGGATGTTTTTTTCTATCACCACGATGTCGTGCTCAGCCTGTCTTAACCGATCGTTTATGTAGCCAGTGATGCCCGTCATCAGTCGCGTGAGCTTTGCCTCCTGCCTTTCCTTGACCAGCGAGAAGAGAATGGGCACACGTCCTGAGATTCTGCCAAGCCTTTCCTTCTCGGTCTCCATTCGCTGCCTCACCCTTGTAACCATACGCTCGCGCATGGCTTCAATATGCCCTGAAAGGTTAGCGAGATTGTCCACGAGAAATGCCGCTGCGGCAGTTGGGGTCTTCACCCGTGTATTTGAAACCATGTCGAGCACACTCTCGTCGCGGTCATGTCCGATGCCTGTTATTATAGGCAATGGGAAATTGGCGACGTTCTCGGCTAAAGATAGAGTGTCAAAACCGCTCATGTCCGCAGTGGCTCCACCTCCTCTTATGATGACCACAACGTCAAAGTCGTCCATATGGTCGTATATCTCATTCATGGCATTGATTATGGTTGTCTCGACCTGCTCACCTTGCATTATTGCTGGGAAAAGCCTTATTTGGAAGGCAAAGCCATAGTCATTGTCAAGCAATTGATGGCAGAAGTCACCGTAACCTGCCGCGTTCTCGCTCGAGATCACTGCCACTCTTTGTGCGAACATAGGCAGCGACAATTCCTTTTGCAGGTCAAAAATGCCTTCTTCTTTTAGTTGCTTTATTATTTCCAGACGTTTCCTCGCCATGTCACCAAGGGTATAGGTAGGGTCTATATCCTGCACAATCCAGGAGAAGCCGTATGCCTCGTGGAAATTTGCCGTGACAAGGAGCATGACTTTCATGCCAGCATGTAACCCTTGCCCTGTGGCGTGCTCAAACTTGGGCCTCAGTCGTGCCCAAGTGGTCTTCCAGCACTTTGCGGAGGCCCTTGCCACAGGCGTGGCGGAGAAGATATCCTTTTGTATGAGTTCCATGTAGCAATGCCCCCTGACCTCACGCGCTTCGGACAATTCGGCCTCCACCCAAA
Organism: Prevotella sp. UBA6387; assembly: GCA_002437565.1. GTDB lineage: Bacteria > Bacteroidota > Bacteroidia > Bacteroidales > Bacteroidaceae > Prevotella. The sequence goes on along the minus strand of DJQL01000046.1, from coordinate 5,674 downwards.
AGGCATGGTCAAAAGCTGTGTCAATAACATTGCTTACAAGAGAGTTCAGTTCAAAAAGAGTCAGGGCGTGCCTATCCATGAAAAATATTTTTTGCAAAAGTAGCTTGAAATATGCGAAAGCCCAAATAATTGTGTTACTTTTGCATTATGGATAAAGAGAAAGACAATCTAAAGGCCACGTTGGCTTTGGGCACAAAGCCGGTGGGTAAGCTGTTGCTTCAATATGCCATGCCAGCCATCATAGCCATGGTGGCCTCTTCATTATACAACATCATAGACCGCGCTTTCATAGGTCAGGTGGTGGGGCCACTCGCAATATCAGGTCTTGCCATAACGTTTCCTTTCATGAACCTTTCCGCCGCTTTCGGGGCTGCTGTGGGCGTTGGCTCTTCCACTGCCATTTCGGTCAAGCTTGGCCAAAAAGACTATCGCACGGCAGAAGAACTGCTTGGCAACACCGTGACACTCAACCTTATCGTAGGTTTCAGCTTCGCCGTGATCTGCCTAACCTTTCTCGATCCTATACTCTATTTCTTTGGTGCAAGCGAAGCCACTATACCATACGCCCGCAGTTTCATGCATGTAATACTTTGTGGTAACATGATTACCCATATGTATTTGGGCATGAACGCTGTGCTGCGTGCCGCAAGCAAACCGCGCCAGGCCATGAACGCCACGATTTTCACTGTGGTGATGAACATATTGCTTGATGTGCTTTTCATTCTTGTTTTTGGATGGGGCATTAAAGGTGCTGCCTTGGCTACGGTCTTTTCGCAATCTTTGGCCCTCGTTTACCAGATGAGGCTCTTCACCAACAAGAAAGAGATATTGCATCTCAAAAGGGGTATTTATGGACTTAAGGGGCGGCTGGTGAAAAACATAGTGGCAATTGGAGTGTCTCCGTTCTTGATGAACGTATGCGCGTGTTTTGTGATAATCTTCATCAACAACCAATTGGTACGCTATGGTGGAGACCTCATGGTGGGTGCCTATGGCATAGCCTCCGCTATATCCACTGTCTTCATCATGATAATCATCGGCCTCAACCAGGGCATGCAGCCTATTGCTGGCTACAATTATGGAGCGCAAAAGATAGACAGGCTTATGAGCGTGCTTCGCATAGCCATGATCACTGCCACCATAATCGTGGCTACTGGATGGACCATCGCAATGACCATTCCTAATCTTCTTGCGCGAATATTTACTGATGACCCAACGCTATCAACCTTAGCCATGACAGCCATAAGGCTCAACATGATGGTGTTTTTCGTGGTTGGCTTCCAGATGGTGGTTACCAACTTTTTCCAGTGTATAGGAAAAGTGAAGATAAGCATTTTCCTTTCATTGTCGAGACAGTTGCTCTTCCTTCTTCCGCTGCTCTATGTGTTCCCGTTGATATTTGGCGTGAAAGGTGTTTGGTATGCCATTCCTACGTCTGATTTCACAGCCGCTACTGTTGCGGCAATTATCATGAGCGTATACATGAGAAAATTCAAGCGCCAAATAAACAGTCAGAAAAATGAATAACGATAATAATATAATTATAAACGTTGGCAGGCAGATAGGTTCTGGAGGCAGAATCATAGCGAAAATGCTTGCCGAGGAATTTGGTTGCAAGTTCTACGACAAGGAATTGCTCAATCTCGCCGCTAAGGAAAGTGGCTTTTGTGAGAAGTTTTTTGAGCAGAACGATGAGCGGAAGGGCTTTCTTAAATCGCTTTTCCACGTCAGGGTGCCACTTATGGGCGAGAGCAATTTCTACAAGGACAATTTTTCGCAAGACTCCCTTTACAAGTTCCAGAGTGATGCCATAAAGAAAGTGGCCGACGAGGGCAGTTGCGTCTTTGTGGGCCGCACGGCCGACTATGTGTTGCGCGACTATAAAAACACCGTGAGCGTTTTCATCACCGCCAATATCGACCAAAGGATTAAAGCGGTTTGCAAACGTCACAACTTCGACCGTGCCACGGCGCGGAAATACATACATTCGCAGGAAGAGGCCAGGGCCTCATATTATAATTACTACACGGGCAAGACTTGGGGACACTCTGAGAGCTACGACCTGTGCATCAACTCCAGCTTGCTGGGTCTTGAGGGCACGGAACTTTTTATAGCAGAATTCATTAAAAAACGCTTTGGATTATGAAAACGTATCTTGTCACAGGAGCAGCAGGATTCATCGGCTCCAATTTCATCAAGTACCTTTTGCACAAGAAATATGTAAACGACGATATAAAGGTAATAGTTCTCGATGCCCTGACTTATGCCGGCAACTTAGGCACAATAAAGGACGACATCGACAACAAGCGTTGTTGCTTCGTGAAGGGGGACATACGCGACCGTAAGCTCGTGGACGGCCTCTTCGCCGACAACGACATAGATTTCGTGGTCAACTTCGCCGCCGAGAGCCATGTAGACCGTTCCATAGAAGATCCGCAGCTCTTCCTCAGCGTCAATATCCTTGGCACTCAGAACCTTATGGACGCGGCACGCAAGGCTTGGGTAACAGGCAAGGACGCTCAGGGCTATCCCACATGGAAGGCGGGCAAGCGTTATCATCAAGTGTCAACCGATGAGGTGTATGGCGCTCTGGGTCCCGAGGGATTCTTCACGGAGGCAACGCCGTTGTGCCCTCACAGTCCTTACTCGGCAAGCAAGGCAAGTGCCGACTTCTTCGTGCAAGCCTATCGCGATACTTACCACATGCCAGTGAGCATCACCCGCTGCTCAAACAATTACGGCCCATACCATTTCCCCGAGAAGCTCATCCCTCTGATCATTAACAATATCCTTGAAGGCAAGAAACTTCCGGTCTATGGTGCAGGACTCAACGTGCGCGACTGGCTCTACGTGGAAGACCACTGCAAGGCCATCGACCTTGTGGTGCGTGAGGGTAGGGCCGGAGAGGTCTACAATGTGGGTGGACACAACGAGATGAGAAACATCGACATCGTGAAGCTCACCATAAAGACCATCCACGACATGATGGAGGCTGACAAGGACTTGCGCAAGGTGCTTAAGAAGCAAGTGCGTGAGGCCAATGGCGACATAGACATATCTTGGATCAACGACTCGCTGATAGAGCACGTTGCTGACCGTCTTGGCCACGACGCGCGCTACGCCATAGATCCGACGAAGATAAAGGCGGAGCTTGGGTGGTATCCTGAGACCAAATTCGCTGACGGAATAGTGAAGACGATAAAGTGGAACCTCGACAACCAACAATGGATAAGCGAGGTGACAAGTGGCGATTACCAGAAATACTACGACGAAATGTATGGAAAGGAGCGTCATGGACAACTCGTCTGATACCCTTCGCTTGGATAAGTTCTCTCGTCAACTGCACAACTATTTGCTTCTTGCGCATAAGTCAGCCCTTCTCGTCAGCGACGTGGACAAGGCAAATCTCAACATCCTTCTCACGATGCTTGGTGGTCTCGACAAGGATATCATCGATGCCTATTATGGTCTCTTTGGAGAGACCGCAAAACCCGTGGAGCAGTTGGCATTGAAATATCGCGTCACGCAAGACGCGCTTCGCGAAATAATAGCCAAGGATCTTCATCGCCTTTCCATCTCTCCCGAGTGGCAGATGATGATGAGGCGGATGAAACCAATAGTACAGAAGAAAATAGGCTTTACCATATGAAGAAAATATTGCTTTTGGGCTCAGGAGAACTGGGCAAGGAGTTTGCTATCGCCGCAAAGCGTGCCGGACAGTATGTCATAGCTTGCGACAAGTATGATGACGCGCCAGCCATGCAGGTGGCTGATGAGCGTGAGGTCTTCTCGATGCTCGATGGTGAAGCCCTTGCGGCCGTGGTAAGCAAGCACAATCCAGACATCATCGTGCCGGAGATAGAGGCCATACGCACGGAGCGTCTTTTCGATTTCGAGAAGCAGGGCGTGCAAGTGGTGCCATCGGCACGTGCGGTGAACTATACCATGAACCGTCGTGCAATACGTGACCTCGCCTCAAGAGAACTTGGGCTTAGGACAGCAAAGTATTTCTATGCCAAGACTTTTGATGAGTTTAAGCATGCTGCCGACGAGATAGGCTTCCCGTGCGTGGTCAAGCCATTGATGTCGTCTTCTGGGCACGGCCAGAGCTATGTGCACAACGACGATGAGCTGCAAGAGGCTTTTCGCGATGCCATGGAAGAAGGACGTGGCGACGTGAAGGAAGTGATAATAGAGGAGTTTATAGACTTTGACTCCGAGTTCACATTGCTCACCGTGACTCAAAAGAACGGCCCCACGGTGTTTTGTCCACCGATAGGCCATGTTCAGAAAGGCGGCGACTATCGTGAGAGTTGGATGCCGTTTCATATATCCGAAGAGGCTCTTGCCACTGCTCAGCACATGGCAGCTGAGGTGACTAAGGCTCTTACAGGCTATGGCCTTTGGGGTGTAGAGTTCTTCCTTACAAAGAAGGGCGAGGTCATCTTTTCGGAGCTTAGCCCAAGGCCACACGATACTGGTATGGTGACTCTGAGCCATTGCACTAACCTCTCTGAGTTTGAGCTTCACTTCCGTGCCGTCATGGGGTTAGACATCCCTGCCATACACTTGGAGCACAGTGGCGTGTCGGCGGTGGTGCTCTCGCCTGTGGAAAGTAAGGAGCCTCTCGACTACAACCTCGCCGACGTGTGCCGTGAGGATCACGCCCGTGTGCGCATCTTCGGCAAGCCAATAGCCCATGTCGGCAGACGCATGGGTGTGGTGCTGTGCTATGACGAGGTGGGTTGCGACATGAACGCCTTGCGCGACAAGGCCAAGCGCTTGGCGAAGACGGTGCTCGGCACTGACCCTTACATGAATAAGTGATAAAATTTTGATTTTGATTGCCCACGTTTGTGAACCGCATGGCTCCACGTCCGTGGGCAAGTTGCAATTCATGCGTAAGGTTACATTTATGCGCAGGTAACAAGTAGCTTCAACCAAACAGATATTTCAACGAGATGTTGTCGTCAAGAGTGTCCCATAAGCTAATGAGCGTCCAAGCTTTGCGTGGTCTTGCCATATTGATGGTGGTGGTAAGCCATATTATTGGAGATGGTTTTGCCTTTGGCGGCGAGTCTGGAGTATGCTTTTTCTTCGTGATAAGTGGCTTTGTTCTATCGTTTGCATATACTGGCAAAGTGGATGACGGACTTTTCGACAGCAAGCGTTTTATTGTTCGCCAACTGGTGAAATTCTATCCGCTCACATTCGTTTCCATACTGTTTGGCGTGGTTGCCCAGTGGCATGCGGGATATGCCCTTGATTGCCCAAAGCTGCTGGCCAATCTGTTGCTTGTCCAGACATGGTTTTGCAGTGAGCGTTTCACGTTCGCCTACTGCGTACAATCGTGGTTCCTTTGCGACATACTATTCTTTTATTTGGTTTTCAAGAGCTTGAATATTCGCATAATGCGTGTCCGCATGTCGAGGCTGTTTCCGGCTTGTGCCATTATCGTGGCTCTTTATGCCATGTTCGCAGTTGTCATTCCTGATGATGAGTTTAACTGGACACTTTATAGTTTTCCCGTTTTCCGTCTGATAGACTGTTGTATAGGGATTTTGCTTTATCGCTTTGTCGCCTCAGAATCTGGAAAGTCGTTATTTAGCAAGACATGTAAACAGCCTTATAGCCTGCAATGCCTTGGGGTGTCGTTGTTGCTCTTGTTGTTTTG
>DJQL01000060.1 GCA_002437565.1 Prevotella sp. UBA6387 | reverse complement strand
AGATTGCTGGATGCAAAGAAATTGTGCTATGCACGCCCCCAAACAAGGAAGGTAAAGTTAACCCTGCAATTCTTGCGGCAGCAAAGGTATCTGGTGTCAGTAAGATTTACAAGGCTGGCGGTGTTCAAGCTATTGGGGCAATGGCCTATGGTACGGAGACGGTGCCTAAGGCTTACAAGATTTTTGGGCCTGGCAACCAGTTTGTCATGGCCGCCAAGCAGCAAGTGAGCATACACGACGTGGCCATCGACATGCCGGCAGGCCCAAGCGAGGTCTGCGTTTACGCTGACGAGACAAGCAACCCCGTATATGTCGCGGCCGACTTGCTGTCGCAAGCTGAGCATGGAATAGACTCGCAAGTGATAATGATTACGACATCGGAGAAGCTTCTCGATGAAGTTAGGCACGAGATAGACAAGCAGCTTCAACCTCTCCCACGTCGTAAACTCGCCGCGAAGACATTGGAAAACTCCAAGCTGGTTCTTGTGAAAGACAGCGATGAAGCCATGGCTCTCTGCAATCTTTACGCGCCAGAGCATCTTATTATCGCGACCTCTGATTATGAGCGACTTGCCGCCAAGGTGATTAATGCCGGCAGCGTGTTTCTTGGTCATTGGGCGTGTGAGAGCGCTGGCGACTATGCCAGCGGCACCAACCACACGCTTCCAACCCATCAATACGCGCTTGCCTACAACGGCGTGAACCTTGACAGTTACAACCGGAAGGTTACTTTTCAATACCTAAACGAGGACGGTATTCGCAGCATTGGGAAGACTGTTGTCTGTATGGCTGAGAATGAGCAATTGGAGGCGCACGCCAACGCCATGCGACTTAGGATGGATAGCCTCGGAATGAAAAACAAATAGAAATGAAACAGCTTCGCGACTTGGTAAGACCAAACATCTTGAGACTTGCCCCTTACAGCTCAGCACGTAATGAGTATAGTGGGCATGAGGCACACGTGTTTCTCGATGCCAATGAGAATCCTTACAACTCTCCGCTGAACCGTTATCCTGACCCATTGCAGACGAAAGTCAAGGAAAAGCTCTCTAAATATAAGCAAGTCAAGCCAGAATGCATCTTCCTTGGCAATGGTTCCGACGAGGCCATCGACTTGGTTTACAGGGTCTTTTGCCGACCACAAGTTGACAATGTCGTCGCCATCGAGCCAACCTACGGCATGTACAAGGTGTGTGCCGACATCAACGACGTGACATACAAACCCGTGCTTCTTGACGAAGGCTACCAGCTGAACGCCGACAAACTTTTGGCCGCTTGCGACAGGCATACCAAGGTGGTGTGGCTTTGCTCTCCCAATAATCCCACGGGAAACAATCTTGACGTTGGCGAGATTGAGAAGGTCATTAATCGGTTTGATGGCATTGTTGTCGTTGATGAGGCTTACAGTGACTTCTCAACGGTGGCTGCATTCCGCAAGCGCCTTGCTGAATTTCCCAACGTCATAGTTCTCAACACCATGAGCAAGGCTTGGGGGTGCGCGGCCATACGTTTGGGCATGGCCTTTGCGAGCAAGGAAATCATAGACCTCTTCAACAAGGTCAAATATCCATACAATGTTAACCTGCTCACGCAAAAGCAAGCCCTTGAGGAACTTGACAATGTGGAAATGGTTGAGAAATGGGTCAACATCATCCTTCTGGAACGAAAGCACATGGTGCAAGCTTTCAAGGAACTTCCTGAGTGTATAGAGGTATTCCCTACCGACGCTAACTTCTTTCTCGCTCGCATGACGGATGCCCAAGCCATATACGACTTTCTCGTCGGCAAGGGCATTATCGTCAGGAACCGCACGCGAGTAAAACTTTGCAAAGACTGCCTTCGCGTCACCATTGGTTCACCAACCGAAAACTCTGAACTCCTCAGCGCACTGAGAAACAGGGGGTAAATCTCTGATGACGCAAAGCGCCTTTCTTGACATCTCTTTCCTTAAGACCCTTTGTGGTCTTAAGGTTCTACAAGTGTACCGATCTCCTCGCCGTCAATCACCTTCTTGAGGTTGCCTACGACATCCATGTTGAAAACGTAAATTGGCAAGTGGTTGTCTTGGCACATGCAGATGGCGGTGAGGTCCATCACTTTCAGTCCGCGCTCAAGCACCTCATGGTAAGATATTTCCTTAAACTTCTTTGCCGTGGGATCTTTCTCCGGGTCTGCCGTGTAGACACCGTCCACACGAGTGCCTTTCAGCATCACGTCAGCCTCAATCTCTATTCCTCGAAGCGATGATCCTGTGTCTGTCGTGAAATATGGATTGCCGGTGCCTGCCGAAAAAATACAAATGCATCCAGCTTCAAGGGATTCAATGGCTTTCCACTTGTTGTAGAATTCCCCTATCGGCTCCATCCTGATGGCAGTCATTACCTTGTTTTTCACGCCAATGGCTCCTAACGCCGAGCTAAGTGCCAAAGAGTTTATAACTGTGGCGCACATTCCCATTTGATCTCCCTTAACGCGATCAAATCCCTTTTGCGAGCCACTAAGTCCACGGAATATATTGCCACCGCCAATCACGATGCCTATTTCCACGCCCATATCATGTATTTCCTTTATTTGGGCAGCATAGTCGGCAAGCCGTTGCGGATCAATGCCAAATCCTTGCTTGCCCATCAAGCTCTCACCTGAGAGCTTGAGCAGAATTCTCTTAAAACGTGCCATTTGTTTTTATTTTATTGTTATCTATATATATATTTATAGTTAAACGACAAACTCCACTTCCTTGAAGCCGTAGCTTCGCATTTGGCCATTCTTGTCTCTCAAGATTAAGTGACCATCATCTTCAACTTCCACCAATGCGCCATCAAACTCACCGTCTTTGTCACGATACTTGAAAAAGCCATGCCCACGGTATAGATAAGACGTGTACAAGCTCACTATTTTCTCGTAGTTGCCATTGCGCAAGTCGTTAAGGTACGCTGAGAACGAGCTTATTACTTCTTTAAGCAATGCCTCTTTGTCAATTTCCTTGCCCAAAATCTGGACAAGCGACACAGGATTTGGAGCATCGCTGTAAAACTCCTTTTGGTTCACATTTATTCCCGTGCCAATTATGCAATTGTGAATCCGTTTTTGTGACAAGTAGTTTTCGATGATTGTTCCACTGATTTTCCGGTCCTTCCAATATATGTCATTTGGCCATTTTATCATAATGTCGCTGGCATAATTGGAGAGGACATCGTGCAAGGCTATTGCAATTGCCTCGGATATTAAGAATTGAGAATGCAATGGCACCCAAACAGGATGACACAAAATGGAGAACAGCAAGTTCTTACCACGTTCGCTCTCCCACTTGTTAGCGCCCTGCCCTCTTCCTGAGGTTTGGAAGTCCGTGAAAACAACGGTCAACCACTTGGCATCATCCTCAACATCTGAAAGATGGTTTCTAAGGTAAGTACTTGTGGAATCGGTCTCTTCCACTTTTGCATATTTTACCTTATGTTGTTCTTTTTTCTTTCTGTCAAATAAGGAGAGGATTGAACGCATCTTCAATATGGTTTACTATTATTTGTTTGCTATTTCTTTTCCCAATGATTGCCACAATGTCGAAGCGCAGTTCCTCACTTATGTCGTGAGACTTGACATACTCGTCTGCCGCTACCATCAAGTGTCGCATCTTCTTTGTGTCAACGGCATCCTCGGGACTTGCCAAATCGTCATTGCCACGAGCTTTCACTTCAACAAACACAACTGTTGCCATGTCTGAAGTCTTACAAATGATGTCTATGTCGCGTTTGCTTCGGCCAAATGTCCAGTCACGTTCAACTATTATGTAGCCTTTCTTTTGGAGATATTCAGCTGCGTAGTCCTCGCCCCATTTGCCGAAGTCATTGTGTTCTGCCATTACTTGAAATATTATTTTGCAAAAATAGCTTTTTTCTTTTATAATTCAAAGAGAAGAACTAACTTTGTGAAAACAAAATTGAATTATGCAAGAAGAGCAAAACAATATTGACGAACATTTCATGCGACTTGCCCTTGCTGAGGCTAAGGCTGCTTACGATGAAGGCGAGATTCCCATTGGAGCAGTTATAGTGGCTGAAGGCAAAGTCATAGCGCGCGCCCACAACCTGACTGAGACACTGCACGACGTGACAGCCCATGCGGAAATGCTTGCCATCACGTCTGCGGCGAGCCTTCTTGGTGGCAAATATCTTTTTGACTGTACGTTATATGTCACTGTTGAGCCTTGCGT
>DJQL01000052.1:6227-7608 GCA_002437565.1 Prevotella sp. UBA6387 | reverse complement strand
GGGTCTACGGGGTTTGTGCTATTCTCCTTGTATATCTGCATGCCGAGCGGATACACGAGGTCGCCATAGAAGTCGGGCCCCTGGTAGCGCTCCTCCGTGACGATGGTGTCGCCCGAAGGATAGTTGAACACCACAATGTCGTTGAGCTTTACCTTGCCAAGACCTTTCAACCTGCGGTAGTCCCAATGCGGCCACTCAACATAGCTCTTGGTATTGATTATTGGCATGGTGTGCTGCGTGAGCGGCATGGTGAGCGGGGTCTCGGGGATGCGCGGCCCATAACTCACCTTAGACACGAAGAGATAGTCGCCCGTAAGGAGGCTCTTCTCCAATGAAGAAGACGGTATGACATAGTTTTGGAAAAGGAAGAGGTTGATGAAGTAAACAGCCACGAGCGCGAACACGAGAGCATCAACCCAACTCATGATGAACTTCACGGGACCTTCGGCATCTTTCCACCACTGCCACCTAACCTTCTTCGACACGTAGCAGTCGAAGATGAAGAGCGCGCCAAGCAGCGTCAGGATCCATCCCGAAAGCGTGCGCGGCGACATCCATATAATAAACAGCACGTAGAAGAAGAAGGCACAGCCAAACTTCATCCATTGCTTCTTCATGTTGAGAGAAGCCTTTTCCTTGTCAATCATTTATCTTATTTTGTTTGTTTTTTTATGCATTGCAGGGGCCGGTCTTGTGTCGGCCCAACATTGCAGGGTGATGGCAATGTGTCGGCCCACAAACAATTACCCAACCACCGTGAAATATCGGTCGAACATTTTTTGTGGGCCGGCACAAGACCGGCCCCTGCATTACCAACCCCTTAAAACTTGAAGAGGTCGGAGGTGGTGAGCAGCCCCGTGTGGTCCTTGGTATACTCCGCCGCGAGCACGGCACCCAGGGCGAATCCCTTGCGCGAGTGGGCGCTGTGGGTGATGGTTATCTCGTCGGCCTCGGAGTTGTAGCGTATGCTGTGTATGCCAGGCACCTCATCGTGGCGCACACTGTCGATGAGCAGCTCATAGGGCTTGTGGTTCTCGGAACCTTCCACGCGACCGTCGTCCCACGTGGTGGTGCCAAGTTTCCATGAGTTCTTGCGGTCAAGACGCTCCACTATGTCCTCGGCCAAGGTGATGGCCGTACCAGACGGAGCGTCGAGCTTGTGTATGTGGTGTGTCTCTGTCTCTGAGACATCATACTGCGCGAAGCCGTTCATGATCTCTGCCAACTTCTTGTTGACAGCACGGAATATGGCCACGCCCACTGAGAAGTTGCTTGCCCAAAACAAGGTTTGCTTGCCGTCCTTGCAGAGGGCCTCAACGTCGGCCTTGTGGTCTTTCATCCATCCTGTGGAGCCGGAGACAACCTTCACGTTGTGCTTGAA
>DJQL01000052.1:359-6155 GCA_002437565.1 Prevotella sp. UBA6387 | reverse complement strand
ACGTCGGCGGAGGCGAACGCGGGACTGTCAAAGTCGTCGGCGTTGTCTATGTCTATCTTGCATACTATCTCATGGCCACGCTCCAAAGCTATCTGCTCTATCATGTGACCCATCTTGCCATAGCCTATCAATGCTATCTTCATAATATCAGTACGTTTATTTATATGTGAATTGATATGATATAGTGCAAAATTAGCTATTTTATGGCGAAAAGGCAGTCCGGCACGACATAAATTATTCTAAATCTTTACCTTGCGTGGTCTTTTTGCGCCAACAATGGCATTTTTAGCCAGCAAAAAGTGTTTAATTCACGGAAAAGCAGTAACTTTGACACCTTGAAACAGGGCAAGCAGGTTAGATCTCTTGCAAGTTAGATCTTTTGTGGGCGGTCCCTATGGCCGTCCGCAACCACAATAGGTAGACCCGCACAACCAAGAAAGATTAATCAAGGTAACAAATATTCTATTTTATGCACAAGACCCTAAGGACGTGGGGGAGCATCATGCTATTGTCTGTCGCGATGACAGCTGCGCTCTCCTCATGCATCAAGGAAGAGGCGCTCAACAGCGAAGCCGACATCACGGGAGTGACTCTCGGCGATGACAACCTGCTGATTCGTGACCCAGAGATCACGAACAACCAGGTGACGCTCTACGCAAACACGAGCGACAGCATTCTCGCGCCAGAGTTCACACTCTCCGAAGGCGCTACCATCGAGCCGGCGAGCGGTACGAAGCGCAAGTTTTTCACGCGGGTGCCGAACCCGCAAAAGACCAATGAGGACGACGGGCAACCAGACTCCATCGACCTCTCGGTGCCGCAGGAATACACGGTGACTTCACAAGACGGGGCCTGGAAGAAGACCTACACCGTGAGGGTGGCAAGCAACGCCACGCCGTCCGACTATCATTTCGACGACATACGCTACTACATGGCCGACGCTGACGACGATGGCAAGGACGAGCCACAGTTCCAGATATTCTACGAGAAGATTGGCGGACAGCAAGTGGACTGGGGCACAGGAAACCCTGGCGCGATGATCACGCTCATGTCGTCGAACCCCAAGGCATCCGACTATCCCACGAGCCAGGCAGACGGCGGCGTGGAGGGCAAGTGCGCCAAGCTGACGACGATAAGCACAGGTGCCATAGGAGCAATGTTTAACGCGCCTATCGCGGCTGGCAACATCTTCCTCGGCTCGTTTGCCGTGAATTTCGGCAACATGGCCTCATCGACCCATTTCGGCATACCATTCTTCAACACCAAGCCGGTGTCCATGACCGGATACTACAAGTATAAGGCCGGCCCGACCGTGACCGACGAGAACTCGAAGGTAGTGAGCGGAGCCAAGGACGACTTCGCGATCTACGCCGTGGTATTCGAGGTGACGAAAGACGTGCCATGGCTCGATGGCACCGACACGAGGCTCAACTCGCTGACGAGCCCCAACATAGTGCTGAAGGCCGAGCTCAACGACCGCAAGGAGACCGACGAGTGGACGAAATTCACCATACCGTTTGAGCCGATGAACGGCAAGACCTTTGACATGAGCAAGATGATTGCCGGCAAATACAGCTTCGCCATCATAGCCTCGTCGAGCAAGGACGGAGCCAAGTTCATAGGCGCGGTGGGCAGCACGCTGTATATAGACGAGTTCCACATCAACTACGAAGCATACTAAGATGAAAAACAAAATATTACTATTCCTGCTCATGGCATTCTCCATCTCCGCCACCGCACAAGAGAGCATTGGCGACCGCGACGAGAACCTCCAGCAGATGAACAAGAAAGGATGGGAGCTGGAGCTGAAAGCCGGCCTCAACATTGGCGGAGCCACTCCGCTCGGCCTGCCGCGCGAGATTCGACATATCAGCAGTTTCGACCCGAAGCTCAACGGCACCATAGAATGCGCCGTGACGAAGTGGTTTGGCAGATGGGGCGTGGCATCGGGATTGAGGCTCGAAGCCAAGCGAATGTCGACTGGCGCCACGGTGAAAAACTACCATACGGCGATAATACAAAACGGAGACCGTGTGGCGGGATATTTCACGGGTTACGACAAGACCAACTACATCAGCAACGACCTCACGTTGCCCATCACGGCCAACTACCGCGTGAACCCACGCTGGAAGGTGAGGGGCGGAATGTTTCTCTCCTACTGTCTCTCACGTGAGTTCAACGGATACGTGAGCGACGGCTACCTACGCAACGGAACGCCGACGGGCGAGAAGGTGACGTTCGACAATGGCAGCTCGGCGATATACAACTTCGACGACGACCTGCGCCGCTTCAACTGGGGCGCGCAAGCCGGATTCTCATGGAACGCATACAGACACTTCTCGCTGTTCGCCGACCTGTCCTACTCGTTCTGCAACATCTTCAAGTCGGACTTCCACACCGTGGCGTTCACCATGCACCCCATATTCCTCAACGCCGGATTCGGATACAGGTTCTAAGACAACAATTAAAAAGAAATAATCATGAAAAAACTTTTCACACTCCTCACGCTGGTTCTCGTGGCCGTCAGTTGCTTCGCGACGGACTACACGGATGAGCTCCTGTTATCAGGACAGAAACCTCAACAAAAGACTATCTCTGTAAACGAAGAATCTAAAGGCATTTATACAGTAGTTCTTAAAGATTTTAAATATGGAGAAGGTTTTGGATCAATAGATTTGAAAGATGTCACTGTCTCAAAAGTGGAAGGTAAAACCGACAAAGATGGCAACCTCTGCTTAGAAATAACTAACACTAAAAATTTTACAGTAGGCAATAAAATTGTTTCTGCTTTATTAGGTAAAGATACTTCTGTTACTTTCAAAGGTAAGGTTATTGATAAGAAATTGTATGCAGACATAGCTATTAATAGCACACCAATTGGCGATATGACCGCAACATTTGCTGGTGGCTTGGCTGCAGCCCCAACTACTGGTATCTCCAACCTGCCTGTCACCAACGGCAGCGAGAAAGAAGAGATATTCAACCTCCAGGGCCAGCGCATAAGCGAGGCTAAGCCCGGCCAGGTGGTGATAGTGAAGAAAGGCGGAAAAGCCGTGAAGGTGGTGAAGTAAACTACAGACGACAACAAAATAAATGCTTTGCAGGGGCGGGCCAAAGGCTCGCCCCTGCAACACTTATAAGAAAACACATTCGATAATTTGTGAATATCAAATCTTATGTTTAACTTTGCTCAGTACTACATAATTATAACCATGGAGCACATCCGAATACATACCGACGTACTTTATCAATATTGCAATTATAAATAACACACCACGCAGAATTATGGTCAGACATCTGTATATTATAGCTGGTTGCAATGGAGCAGGAAAGACCACCGCGTCTATGACGATTTTACCAAAAAGCCTTTTGGTAAAAGAATTTGTCAATGCAGATGAAATTGCAAAAGGTTTGTCGCCATTCAATCCAGAAGGTGTCGCCATCGAAGCCGGAAGGCTCATGTTGGAAAGAATAAATTACCTACTTGACAAAGAGGAGTCTTTTTCCATAGAAACAACTTTAGCCACACGTTCATATATTAATCTCATCAGGAATGCGCATAAACGTGGATATATCGTCAACATCATATATTTCTGGCTTGAATCTCCAGAATTAGCCATAAACAGAGTCGCCGAACGCGTCAGTAAGGGCGGACATAATATCCCAACAGATATCATACTTCGGAGATATTCCAAAGGCATTAATAACCTATTCAACTTGTTTATGGATGAAGTAGATGTTTGGACTATTTACGACAATAGCCTGTCCAAACGTGAGAGAATAGCCTTTGGCGGCAAAGACATAAAAACAATTGTCAACAATAACAACAAGTTTAGCAAGATTAAGAATTATGTCAAATAAAGAGGTAGAAGAGTATATTAAAAAATTAGATGACGGCCTTGCTTTAGCAGAAAAGGAAATGCTCCAAGACAAAGCCTCTCGTAACGAATCCATTGTCTACTCAGATAGCCATGGGCACATTAGACATGCATTGGCTGCTGACGTTCTCGAAGGGAAGTTAGGTAATTGACCTATATAGCTTAGCACCCCATGGAACAGCTCTTGCACTATTGCTGGAAACACAGGCTCTTCCCCATCACCGGCCTACGCACCACAGCGGGCGAGGCTGTGGAGGTGATTGACCCTGGACTGCACAACCGAAACGCCGGTCCCGACTTCTTCAACTCCAAGGTGAGGATAGGCGGACAGCTGTGGGTGGGCAACGTGGAGATACACGACAAGGCAAGCGACTGGTTCGCGCATGGGCACGAGAAAGACGCACAATATAATAATGTGGTGCTGCACGTGGTGGGCCGCGCCGACGCGCAAGCCGTGACGGAAGACGGGGCCGAACCGCCGCAGATGGAACTTCAAGTGCCCGACCATGTGAGGCAAAACTACGAGGAGCTGCTCAAGACCGACAACTACCCACCGTGCTACAAGATAATACCCACGCTGAGCCAGATAATGAAGCACTCGTGGATGAGCGCGCTGGAGACGGAACGGCTGGAGCGGAAGACCGACGACATAAAGCGAAGAGCCAAGCAATGCCAAGGCTCGTGGGAGGCGGCCTACTTCGTCACCATGGCACGCAACTACGGCTTCGGCATCAACGCCGAGGCCATGGAGCAATGGGCACTCAGCGTGCCGCTCAACTCCGTGGCGCACCATGGCGACAACCTGTTCCAGATAGAGGCCATATTCATGGGGCAAGCCGGACTGCTCGACCCCATGTCGGTGCCGGAGAGACACCGAGAGGCCGCGCTGGCCGACGATTACCTCTTCAAGCTACACAACGAATACAAATACCTGGCACACAAGTATTCGCTAAAGCCCATAGACTTTCACCTGTGGCGATTCCTGCGATTGCGACCACAAAACTTCCCGCACATAAGGATTTCGCAACTCGCAAACCTCTACTATCAACGCAAGGCGAGCCTGTCGCTGCTCATGGACCGCAAAGACACAAAGGCGGCCAAGGAGCTGCTGATGACCGAGGTGACGGAATATTGGCGTACCCACTTCGCCTTCGGATGCGAGAGCAAGGCGAGCGGCAAGCACCTCTCAGAGGCTTCGCTGAACCTGCTACTCATCAACACCGTGGTGCCAATGCTCTTCGCCTATGGCAGGCACAAGCAAGACGAAGCACTGACTGACAGGGCGTTCGACTTTCTTGAACAACTGAAAGCCGAAGACAACCACATCACCCGAACGTGGAAAGAAGTGGGACTCGCGGTTGACAACGCGGGCGACAGCCAAGCACTCATACAACTAAAAAACGAATACTGCGACCGGCGCGACTGCCTCAGATGCCGATTCGGGTACGAATACCTGAAAGGAAAAGGCATGCGAGTATAGCCAAGAGCCAAAAGGCCACAAAGAGACAGATACTCAGACCATGGACAAGGAAACACCCAATGTGCTCAGGCAAGGCAACGACTGGAGTAGACTCCGCCTTTACCATAAAGCAGACGCCATATACCAGCTCACGTTCGTCTTCTGCCATCGTTTCCTGCCCATCAGCGGAGACCGCACGGTGGACCAGATGGTGCAAGCCGCGCGCTCGGGCAAACAAAACATCGTGGAGGGATCTGAGGACGGCAAGTCGTCATCCGAAATGGAACTCAAGCTGATTAACGTGGCAAGGGGAAGCATAAGGGAACTGCTCGAAGACTACAAGGATTTCTTGCACAACCACAGGTACACGATATGGAAAGACAGCGACCCACGACGCTACAAAGACCTGCTGGAGTATACGAGAAGCCACAACAATCCTAAAGATTACCTGCCTTTTGC
>DJQL01000052.1:0-272 GCA_002437565.1 Prevotella sp. UBA6387 | reverse complement strand
AAGAAGCTGCAAAACGACTTCGTGACTGAGGGCGGCATCAAAGAGCGGATGTACGCGGCTCGTACGGGCTACAGAAAAGAGCAAGATACCAAAATGAAGAATTTGGAGGTAGAGAACAACAGGCTCAAAGCTGAGAACGCCAAGCTGCTCGCCATATCCAATGATTGGAAAGCAAAATATGAGGACTTGAAGCAACGAGCCCTAAAAGCCTATTACGGGCAAAAGGAAGAGATTGAAAGGTTAAGAAAAATGATTGAAGAGATAAACAAAAA
>DJQL01000062.1 GCA_002437565.1 Prevotella sp. UBA6387 | reverse complement strand
GCAAATACCTGCCTTACCACGGCGCGTTGTTCAATGCCAATGGCGTGTACTACAAGGCTGACGTGATGGATTATTTCTTGAAGAACATCGACAGCGAGGCTGCCTTGTTTATCTTGAAGTATGACCTTTACTATATGTTCAAGCCTCAATGCCTGCACGACGTGTTCATGGCGGCTTTGCCAGGGCGTATGCGCAAGCATCCAATATACAAGGAGTTAGAAAACCAGTTGCTCTCAAGCGAGATGACGGAGGGAAGCCCCGCGCCCGACTTCACTGCCCCCACGATGGATGGCAAGTCGCTGTCGTTGTCGCAGTTGCGTGGCAAGTATGTCTTTCTCGACATTTGGGCTTCGTGGTGTGCCCCTTGCCGCCGGGAGATACCTTTCGTGAAACAGGCGTTGGCAGAGGCCAAGGGCAAGGACAATTTCAAGGTGCTGAGCTATTCCATCGACAGCAAGCGGGCGGATTGGGTCAACTGCGTGGAAAAGCAGCAGATGACCGACAAGAACTGGATTCACGTGTCAACGCTCAAGGCGTGGTCGTCTGACATCATACGCCTGTACAACGTGCGCGGCGTGCCCCACACGGTGCTCATCGACCCGGCTGGCAACGTGGTGAAGTTCAATCTGCGTGGCGAGCAACTTGTCAGCACCGTGAAAGACATCCTAAGCAAGCCTTTCAAGGCCAAGGCCGGAAAGGTATCCGCCAAGGCCACGACCGTGGCGATGGAGCCGTTTAAGTCTGCCACGGATGCTGACAAGAAGCTATACGATGAATATGAGGCCATAGCCAAGCGTAATGACTTGGGCGATATATCCAAGCTCGAAGCGCGACTGCGTTTCGTGCTCGACCACAACGGCTCTCCCGTGGCTCCTTATGTCTTGGAGCGCGACTTCCTGCCCATTCTCGACAAGGCTTACGACCAGCGTCTCATGAATGCCCTCTCGCCCACATTGAAAGACAATCGATACGCCAAGTCGTTCTGCGCCAAGGTGTTGGAGCTGTTGGGTGAGAACGAGGACGACGAGAAGTGATTCCTTTATGTTGGCTCCCATTGAAACGCCGTCGGCTTCACGCTTGAATCGCGTCGCCTTTACGCTTGAATCGCGACGCGATTCAAGCGTAAAGCCGACGCCATTTCAGAGGCAAGCCGAATAGGGTGTGAGCTTGAAAACAAAAACAGGAGGAAAGGTCATTGAAACCTTTCCTCCTGTTTTTTATGGTGTGCTATCTAACTCGCTGACTTAGAACACGAACTGCACGCGAGCCTGAACTGCGTGGAAGTTCTTGTCGTATGGCAAGAAGTCCTTTGTCAGGCGGCTGTAGGTGTAGTCGAGCATGAACTGCACGAAGCGGTTGGCGCTGTAGTTTACGCCCAGAGTGTAAGAGCGCACGTTGCCGCCGCCAACGCTTGACGAGTTGTAAGGCCAATCTTGCATCTCGCCGCCAGGATAGTACTGGTTACGGCCTGCGTTGTAGTACTCACCAGCCACGATGTCGTTGAGGCCAGTGTAGTTGAAGCGGCCCACGATTTCGAGCGAGCGGCCAGACAGACCCCTGAGCACGCCCTCGTTGGAGTCGAAGCTGTATGGGTTGCCGAACACGAGGAAGCCCGCCTCCACGTATCCGCCGTGGAAGTTGTTGCTGCGCAATGGGTTGGCCGTCAGCCAAGCGTCGAGCGTGCCCCATGTGTCGATGTTGTTGTTGCTTGCCTCGAAGAGAGTCTTTGAGTCGCGCTTCTTGGTCACGTGCTTGTACATGTACTCACCACGCACGAAGACCTTGTTGTTGTGGTAGAGGGCCTCGGCGCCAGCGTCGAGCACGTTCTCTGCCCATGGCAATGAGCAGCTCACGAACTGGTCGTCCTCGTCCACGTATGTCTCAAGTGCCTGGCCAAGGTTCAGGGTCTTCTTCAGCACGTTGTTCTCCGTGACACCACCTCCAACGTGTTGGTAGCGGATGTTTCCGCCGATCATCAGGGTCTGGTTGCCGTCGTTGATTGGGCGATACTGGTAGCGGCCAGCGAGCACAATGCCGTTGAAGCCAGACTCAATCTTGTTGTATTGGTTCTCGGTGAACACGCCTTGGTAAGCGAACAGCTTGTCGTTGTTGAACTTGTAGGTGATACCCAGCTCACGGCCTTCGCCCAGGGCGTTGCTTGATCCAGGGCGGGAGATGAAGTGGTAGCTGCCAAGGGAGGTGTTGCGTGCCATTGATCCGGCAGGGTCGTTGTAGTAACCAGCCTTGAAGGCGTGCGTGTTGCCGGCCTTGTCTTTCTGGCTGTACTGCATGAAGATGTTTTTCTGCGAGAACTTGCCGCCGCCGAAGCCGAAGTCGGCATAGAAATACCAGTCCTTGTAGGTCAAGCTGGTGCGGATGCGTGCGTCTGTGATTGACGCGCCCGACTGCATTGGGGTGAAGTCGTTGTGGTAATAGGCGGCGTCGGCCATGAAGCGAGCGCCGACGGTGAAATGCAAGTCTTCCTTCTGGTTGTCAATGGTAACGGTAGGCTTGGAGTCGAAGTCCTGGGCACTGGTTGCCAATGCGCACATTGCCAAAACTGGCAATACAATGTATTTTTTCATACAATCGAAATTCTTTTGTTCTTGTTTTTTCTTTACGATATTTCACTAAATGTCATTAATATCCCAACGACTCCAAGGTCTTCGTGGCGTCTGGAACGGCGGAAGGAGCCTGCGAGTTGTCGAACTTCTGGCCAGGATGGAATGGGTTGTCGAGGTTGGCGTTGCAGCGGAATCCATTCTCGATCATGTACTTGAGTGAAATCTCAGAGTGGTTGGTGAAGAAGCCGTCCATGTAGACAGGGTGTGTTGACGTGCCCTGGAACGTGGTGTACTGTGTGGCAGGCACCGTGACGTTGAGCAGGTCGTCGAACTGTGTGCCGTTCTCGCCCCAATAGTTCACGTAGTAGCCCATGTACTTGGTCATCTGCGCGTATGAGTCGAACGAGTATGGGTGGTTGATCATGCCCGACTTGCGAATCATGTAAGCCTGCCAAGGAGCGTTCATCTCAGGATAGTTGTTAGGAGCGCCGGCGATGGCGGGGCCGATGATGTGAGCGCCGTGGTCTTGTGCCCATTTGATGAACGCGGCGTAGCCGGTAGGCGTGTCGTATGCGATGTCGGTGGCGTAAGCTGGATCGCTTGTCCAGAGGAGGTAGCACATTGGCACCTTGCCCTTGTACACGCCGTAGGCGCGGGTGAGGGCGTCGAATGAGAAGGTCTGCAGGATGACCTTACCGTTGGTGTTACCCACGTTGACCTTGCCGTCCTTATAGAAAGGCACTGACTCGCTCTCAGGCTTGGTGATGATGTTCCAGCCCCACTGGTCGAGGATGTTGTATACGCGCACCTCGATGTCTTTCGGGTTCAGCCACGACTCCTTGAACTCAGGATAGATGCCAGGGCGGTTGCCGTTGTCCATCTCGTCGTGTACGTAAGCCGTTGAGCCGTTCTTGTCGCCGAAACTGTACTCCACGAAGTCCATGTACTTTGCGGCCTTGCTTGCCTGGTAGCTTGGGTCATCGACCTTTGTCTCTGCCTTTGCGGCCTTGTAGATTTGCTCAAGGGTCATGTCCTTGTACTCGTCCTTGACCTTATAGGTCAGGATGCGTCTGCCGCTGGCATCGCGGTTGAGCTTGTTGCCCATGGCGTAGTTGATCTGGTCTTGAAGGGCTGACACGTACAAGCCATCAGAATACTGTATTGATGGCACGCCCTTAGCGTCGTAGACGATCTTGCCGTTGTGCTTGGCCTTGTATGAGTCGCGCCCCTGCTCTGGGTCAGAGTCGTTGAACCAACCGCCAGCGTCGAGCATCAGCATCTCGGCATAGTAGTAGGACATGGCGTAGTTGGAGCGGAAGTCGGCCACGTCGCGCTTGTATTGCGCGTCGATGTCGGCCTCTGAGAAGTGCTGGCTGCCGTCGGCGTTGCGGAAGCTGCGGTAGAAGTCCTTTCTGCAAGTGGGCACCTCGTCGGAGAACATTACCTCGATGTTGGTGGTGCGCTTCATGTTCTCGTCGTGGTTGGCGAGCACCACGCCGTCCTTGGTCACCTGCATGTCCGACTCAAGGTAGTCGGCGCCCATGGTGCGTGCCCATCTCCACGCGGCCTCGGTCTCCTCCGGAGCCCAATAGGTAGTGCCGCGGTGTGCCACGCAAGCGTAGAGAGGCACATAGTCGCGCACCTTTTGCATTTCGGGCGACAATTGTTGTACGTCGATGCGCTTGGCATCCGTATTCTCATTTGTGAACTGCTGCTCATCGGAGCAAGCGGTGAAAGCGGCGAGCAAAGCCATGCTCACCAACCCAATCGAAAAGTGTTTTGTTTTCATGAATTGGTTTTAAAAAAGAGATTGCTATAAATTCTGCTTTTGATTTTTGTCCTGTAAAAAAATATAGGGGGATTCGTGATGGTCAAAGGTAATAATGTATACGCTTATGACCATTACGAATCGCCATGTCCCAATTTGGTTGTTTTATCTTGTTTATTTCTTGTTCTTTACCAGGTATTGTTCCTTGCTGTAGGTGAGCATCATGAAGAATATTGCCATGACACATGCCGCGATGAGGAGGATGAACGTCCATCCCCAACCGGCGTGCTCAGACACGAAGCCGATGACGACGTTGGCGAGCAGGGCGGTACCAAGCACGTAGCCCATGAACCCGGTGAGGCCGGCAGCCGTGCCAGCTGCGTTTTTAGGTGCAAGGTCGAGAGCCTGGACGCCGATGAGCATAACGGGGCCGTAGATGAAGAAGCCGATGCCGATGAGACAGGCGATGACCACGTTGATGTTGTCGAGGTTCTGCCAGTAGATGAAGATGAACACGGCCACGACAGCCATGAACAATATGGTCGGGATGGCGCGACGGCCCTTGAACACGTGGTCGGAGAGCCAACCGCAGATGATGGTGCCAGGGATGGCGGCCATTTCATAGGCGAAATATGCCCATCCGGCTTCTTTGATGTCGATACCCTTCTCGGTGAGGATTGTTGGAGCCCAGTCAAGGCAACCGTAGCGCACCATGTATACGAAGGCGTTGGCGAAGGCTATGTACCAAAGGAAGCGGTTGGAGAGCACCGTGCGGAAGATCTCTTTTGTTGACAGCACTTCTTCTGCCTTGTCGGAGTAGGTGTCGGAATAGTCGCCGCGCCATTTCTCAATGGACGGCAATCCGCACGACTGTGGCGTGTCGCGTATAAGGCTATATGCGACAATGGCGACCAAGATAGCCACGCAAGCGGGGAAGAGGTATGTGCCGATGAGGAAATAGCGCTGCGTGTCGGCTCCATAGAACCATGAGCCGAACCACATGGCGCCATACACTGCCATTGGACCCACCAAGGCTCCGCCGACGTTGTGGGCGCAGTTCCATACAGACATCCAAGTGCCACGCTCCTTGATGGAGAACCAGTGGGTCATGACGCGGCCGCAAGGAGGCCAGCCCATGCCGTTGAACCAACCCACGAGGAAGTTGAGGGCCGCCATCAAGGCTATTGCCCACCCCTTGTGCTCAGGACCCATGCACTGCACGGGCACGATCATGAACATCATCGATAGGGCCGCGAGGACAAGACCCAGCGGGAGGAAGCGGCGTGCGTTGCTGCGGTCGGAGACACTCGCCATGATGAACTTGGAGAACCCGTAGGCTATGGCATTCATCGACAGCACTATGCCGAGCTCGTCCTTTTCGAAACCAAAAGGTGCGAGCATTGGTATTGCCATTGAGAAATTCTTGCGGACAATGTAGAATCCTGCATAACCAATGAAAATGCCAAAGAATACTTGCCATCGCAGTTTGCGGTAGCGTGCGTCGGCCTCGGGGCCGCTCTGCTCAGCTTTGAAGGCTGGCGGTGTTAAAAATTTCCACATATTGTTTTAGTGTTTATTTTAAGTTGGTTGTTTCACGTTTGCAAACTTGGTTTTTCGTTTACTACACAAAGTTATATCAAATAGCTTTTATTTCAAAACGTCAATTCTTTTTTAATACGGGTTTTAAGTTTTTTTTTAGTCTTGGCGCTTATCTGCAAATACGTGTCGGTTGTCATGCCTCTTGGAAGGTGAATCCACATTACGTGAAAAAGCCTCAGCTCGCGTGAGCTGAGGCTTTCATCATAAGAGTGTCAAAATGTGTCTACAGGTTGATAAGCGTTATGCTTGCCCTGAAGTAAGCCTTGCTTGCTTCGGGGTTCCACATCATCTGTGCGGACACAGGCATGTCAAACTTGCCCACTTTCAACTTGTATGTGGCACCGAGACGGATGTCGTTGATGCCTGCGGACTTTCCGTAGAGGTTGTTGTTCTCTCCAGGATACTTGTCCTTGTCGTATGGGTTGAGGGCGAAGACTCCGCCCACGGAAGCGTCCACAGCCCAATCCTTGCTGTCGTAGAGGCGATAGCTCGCCTGCACGAAGGTGGAATAGACATTCTGCTCGTTGGCCGCGCCACGGTCGCGTCCCACGAGGAGTGTGGCCCAGGAGAGGGTGAGTGGAAAGCCGGCTTTCACGCCGAAGTCGTAGCTGATGGCTGCGTCGAGAAGGTGCGAAGTCTTGCGAGCGTCCCACGTAAAGTACTTGCCGTTGCCAGGGATGCCATCGGAGAAGTTCCACAAGTCCCACACGGCGATGTTGAAGCCGCTGTTGTTGTAGTTGACGTAGACGTCAGCCTCCTTGTAGTCACCGTCAACGGCCATTCCGCCCCACAAGCCAATCTTGAAGTGGTCTTTGTTGTCGCTAAGTGACACGTCGTTGTTGAAAATCAGGCCGTTGCCGACCTCAAGGCCACGCCATAGGTGCGATGTCTCCAGGCTGGCAGACTCGTGTAGCTTTTGTGCCTGCGTGCTCAAAGGAAGAAGATATATCGCGGCCAGGCATAATATTTTGCCAATGTTTCTCATTAGAGTCATTTTTTTGATGGTTTTGTGTTTATCGCTTCTTGTGATTAGCGTTGTAGCGTGTTTAGAGGCTCATGAGCCAAATGCCGAATAGACCGGCCACTGCACCACCGAGCACTGGACCCAAGACTGGCACCCAAGAGTAGGCCCAGTCTGGATCGCGCTTGTCCTTGATTGGGCAAATGGCGTATGCGATACGTGGTGCGAGGTCGCGGGCAGGGTTCATGGCGTAACCAGTGGTGCCGCCAAGCGACATGCCGAGAGCAACGATAACATAAGTGATAGGCACTGGGCCAAGGGCGGAAAGACCGAACGTGTTGCTCTCAGGGCTATAGACATTGCCCCTCGTGCCGAAGGCGATGATAAGGAATACCAGCAGCAATGTGGCGATGAACTCGCTGAGGAAGTTGCTTGGATAGTTGCGGATGGCAGGAGCCGTGCAGAACACGCCAAGTTTTGTGTCCTTATCTTCTGTTGCGTCGAAGTGGTCTTTGTAGAACAGCCATACGATGATGCCGCCAACGATGCCGCCAATCATTTGGGCGATGACGTAGGCTGGAACAGAGGCCCATGGGAACTTGCCGGCGACGGCGAGACCGATGGAAACCGCAGGGTTGAGGTGAGCGCCCGTGTAAGGGCCGGCGATGAGCACACCCATGCATACGGCGAGACCCCAGCCGAGGGTTACGACAACCCAACCCGCTCCTTGAGCCTTGCTCTTGTTGAGACTCGTGGCGCAGCAAACGCCGTCTCCGAATATCACGAGCACCATGGTGCCAATCAGTTCCATGAGGAACTGTGTAGTCATAGAATAATCCATAGTAATTTAGTTTTGGTTTATAGAGTTTTTATGTTTTCTTCTCAAAGAGGTTAACACCCTGCCTTCCCTTTGCCTTGAGAGAGGGGAAGGCAGGGGTAGGGATTTTTGATTATTTGTGGGTCAACGTGCGCTGGACGGCATCCTTCCAACCTTCCTTGGCATTCTTGAT
>DJQL01000032.1:34266-38684 GCA_002437565.1 Prevotella sp. UBA6387 | reverse complement strand
TTTTTCCAGTTGTAAGGCATGCTCTTGTTTTGCAAGCCATAGTTTCCCTCGCCGCGTGAGTCGGCGAAGATAACCTCGCAGTTGGATCCAGCGGTCTCGCCTTCCTGCTCATAGTCGGTGCAGGTGTAGCGCAGCGCGCGGACGTAAGGGTTGGCTGGATAACCATTTGCCGAGAGCTTGTAGTCGGCACGGGTATAGAGGTGGTAGCCGGCGGCTTCGGCCGCGTCGATGGCGTCCTTGTAGGCGTCGCGGGCTTTCTCCCACTTGCTGGCGTCGTAGGTCAGGGGCATCAGGGTGTTGCCGTCCTTGCCCTTGAAGTCGGAGTAGAACTTGCTGTTGCCGTTGAACAGTGGTGAGGCTGCATAGAGCAGCGTCTTGGCCTTCATGGCCTTTGCGGCCACGCTCGTGGCCAAGCCGAACTCGCTCGACTGCGTGCCCGTGCGCGTGGCGGGCAGACCCTTGGCGGCCTGGTCGAAATAGTTGACTATTGAGTCGACGCACACGTCGTAGGACGTACGCGGCAAGTAGTCCTCTGGCTTGGTAGTCGCGTCGGGCTTGGTGGTCACGAGGATGATAGGGCCATAGCAGCGCGTCAGCAGGAAGTCGTAGTAGCCCAAGAGAAATTTCACCTGTGCCTTGTAGTCGGCGCGGTCTTTATCTTCCAGTCCGGAGAAGTTTCCGCTCTTGTTGAGCTCCTCCTCGAAAGAGAGGCACTGACGGATGCCCTGGTAAAGGGTGTTCCAGTAGGATATGACAGGTCTGGACGCCGTGTAGTTTCCTTTCGGGAAGCTGGCGAAAGTCTCATGCTCGAAGGCCGTCACCACCTCGTCGCCCGTCAGGAGGTCGAGCGAGCTTGTGCCTTCGTTTGGCTGCGGCAGGTAGCCGTAGCATGAATAAAGATAGTTGAGGGCGGCCTGGCGGTCTTTCGTCATGTCTTCTCCGGTGGCGTTTTCCTTAGGCACGACATCGAGGAAGTCGCATGAGGTCATGGCCATTCCCGCGAGCAAGAGGCAGCCTATGATTGATTTTTTGAGTATTTTCATGATTCGGAAATTAATTGATGGTGATTTGGCAACCCACGTTTACCGTGATTTGCGTCGGATACTTTGATGTGAAGTTGCCGCCGCCCATCTCTGGGTCCCAGAGCTTGAAAGGAGAGAAGGTGAGGAGGTTCGTGCCGTTGCAGTAGACACGGCAGTGCTTGAAGCTGTATCCTATCTCGGCGTTCTTCAGCTTGAGGAAGCGTCCGTTGCGCAGCCAATATGTGGAAGTGGCCGTGTTGTTGTTGTTGAATGTCTCGGTCAGGCGAGGGAACTTGGCGGTCGGATCCTGGTTGTCGGGGTTCCAGCGGTCCTTTGCCACGAAGTCGAGCACGCCACGGCGTGTGTTGGTGCCAAACGGCTGGATGTCGCTCAAGATCAAGGCCACGTTGCCACGACCCTGGAAGAAGAACGAGAAGTCCCAGTTCTTGTATGTGACCGATGGTCCGAAGCCATAGATAATCTTAGGCGTGGTGACACCCAGTGGCACTTGGTCGTCGCTGGTGATCTGGCCGTCGTAGTTGCCGTTGGCGTCGGGCTGGTCCACATACTTGATGTCGCCAGGGGCTATGGATATGTTGCCCAACGTAGACTTAGGACTGTTGGCTATGTCGGCCTTGTCGATGAACAATCCGTCGGCCACGTAGCCCCATACCGTAGACACGTTCTTGCCCTGCGTCTTCATGGCCTCACGCTTGCCGGGAGCCTCGTCGTAGACGGTCACCTTGTTGTCGTTGTAGGTGAAGGTGCCTTGGAACTGTATGGCAAGGTCCTTGTTGATGACCTTGTTGTAGCTCACCGAGAGGTCGACGCCGCGGTTTACCACCTCGGCGAGGTTGCCGTAGATCTTGGTGTTGGCCGTGCCAAGATAGTTAGGTATGGACAGCTTCTGCTGGAAGATGTTTGAGCGACGCTCGCGGAACCAGTCGAAGGTGACGTTGAGGGCGTTGAACAACTGCAAGTCGAAGCCAAGGTCAAGCTTGTGTCCGACCTCCCACGACACGTTGTCGTTGCCGAGGCGTGTCCATCCTGGGCCAGAATAGCTCTGCTTGTTGCCCGGGGTGCCCGTGGTATAATATCCGTTGCCCGTGAGCGACACAACCTCCTGATAGATGAAGCGCTCGTATCCGTACTGGTCGTTGCCCACGAGACCGTAGGTGCCGCGGAGCTTGAAGTTGGAAACGACGTTCCTTAGAGACTTCCAGTAGTTTTCCTCGCTCACCACATAGCCAAGGCCGACAGAGGGGAAGAAGCCCCAGCGGTGACCCTTGGCAAACTGCTCGGAACCGTTGTAGCCGGCGTTGAACTCGATGAGGTAACGGTGCAAGTAGTCGTAGGTGGCACGGGCGGCGAAGCCCATCTTGCGCGAAGGCAATGAGGCAAGCACGCTCGTCTGGTACATGTTGTTGTCGTACTGGTTGATGTTCCACAAGAGCATGCCCGAAACGGTGTGCGCGCCAAAGGTGCGGTTGTAGTCGATGTAGGCCTGCCCGTAGTAGCGTCGGTCGCCGGCGTTGGAGCCGCTGTTGCTCAGCACGGGTTGCGTCGGGTCGCCCACGGGCACGGTGGTGTAGCTGTAAGTGCCATCCTCGCCCTTGGTGTAGCTCTGCATGGTGTAGCGGTTGAAGTTCATGTAGCGGTTGTTGACGCTCTTCGACCAGTTCTTGAACGATATCATGGCGTGGAGGGCAAGACCCTTGGTTATGAAGTCGAGCTTCTGGTCGAAGTTGAGGTTTGCCGTGATGGTGCTGGCAAACGAGTCTTGGTAGCCGTTGACGAGCTGTGCGAGAGGGTTGGTGTTGCCGCCGTTGGCCAGCTGCTTGTAGCCCCAATGCGTCCATCCGTCGTTGTCTTGATCCTCATACAAAATAGGGAAGAGCACTGGGTTGGCGTTCACCACCTGCGAATAGATGTTGTTCAGCGTGGTGGATATGTCGTTGTTGCCCACCGCGGGGCCGTGCATCTTGTCGAGGCCGGCATAGAGGTGCAGCGAAATCTTCGACGACTTTGACATGTTGAAGTCGATGTTGTTCTGGAACGCCAGGCGCAGGTAGTCGATATTGTTGTTGTATGAGTAGAAGTCCTTGCTGCGGTTCTTGAGCATACCCGTCTCGTTGCTCAGGTTGAGGTTCATGAAGTAGACTATCTTCTTCGTGCCGCCGCGGATGTTCATGTTAGCCTTCTGGTTGAACGAGGCGTTCTTGAATATCTCGTTGTACCAGTCCACGTCGGGGAAGACGTACTTGTTGACGTGGTTGCGCGTGTTGGCAATCTGCTCGTCGGTATAGAGCGTGCTGCCCGTGCCCTCGTTTTTCACGGCCTCGTTGTAGAGCTGCATGAACTCCGCACCGTCGACGAATTTGGGTTTTGACGTTGGCGTGGTGATGTTGCCCTCCACGCGGAACGTTATCTTCGGCTTCTCCAGGTCGGCGCCGCTCTTCGTGGTGATGATGAGCACGCCGTTGGCGCCACGTGTGCCATACATGGCTGTGGCTGACGCGTCTTTAAGGATGGAGAAGCTCTCTATGACGTCAGGGTCGAGGTGGTTGAGGTCGTCTTGGCTTATCTCCATGCCGTCCATCACTATCAGTGGCGACGTGGCACCACTGATTGTGGATATGCCGCGGATGTAGAAGTTGGAACCGTTGGAACCAGGCTGGCCACTGCTCTGTGTGGCTATGACACCGGCGAGACGGCCCGCGAAGGCGTTGGAGATGTTTGAGCCAGGCACGCGGAGGCTCTCTGGCTTGACCTGCTGGATGGATCCCACGACCGTCTCCTTCTTCTGCGTGGCACCGAAGGCCGTCACGACGACATCGCTCAGGGTCTTGGCGTCTTCCTTCATCTCCACGGACAGCACGCGCTTGCCTTTCAGGGACACCTCCTTCTTTTGGTAGCCGATGTAGGTGAAGACGAGCACGTCGTCGGAGTTGCTCACGTTGATGGAGAATTGGCCATTGACGTCAGTAGTCGACATGATTTTTGGATTGGTCTTCGACACGATGGTAGCACCAATGACGGGCTGCCCGCTCTCGTCAAGCACCACGCCCGTGACGGCATGAGCCTGCTTGATGCCTTGAAGTGCCAAATGTTCCGGCTGTGTGATACCGTTGCTTGCAACAGCGGTTAAAGGCATGCCACATGCCATGGCTATGCCGGCACAACCAAGCTTGTAAATGATTTTTTGCATTAGCTTTGGCTTTTTTGTATTATCCCAAATTCGGGTTGTTAATTCGCATTTTTCAACTTTTTGGTAAAATTACTGATAATTGTGAAGCGGTGCTCCTGTTTTGGTAAAAAACTGTTGAAGATTTAACAAAGAGTAAACTACGAGGATGCTTTTTTACAAAAATTGGCTTTACTTTATACAATATTATG
>DJQL01000032.1:33359-34125 GCA_002437565.1 Prevotella sp. UBA6387 | reverse complement strand
TGGCAGGAGGCGTGTCGCAGGCGGCAAACGTGCCAGTCACGGGCATACGGCAGATAAACCCCACGACGGTAGAGGTGTTGTATGGCAACGGCACGTCGCTGACGCTTGACTTCTACGGGAAGAATATCTTCCGCGTGTTTCGAGACCCAGACGGTGGCATAGTGCGTGACCCGAAGAGCAATCCGCCAGCCAAGATTCTTGTCGAGACTCCAAGACATGACGTGGGCGCGCTGAAGGTGGCCGAAGACAACAAGTCGGTATCCGTGGCCACTGCTGAGGTGAAAGTCAGCTTTGATCGTGGCACGGGCTTGATGACCGTCACCGACCTTAGAAACGGCAAGGTGGTGGCGGAAGAGACAAAGGAGGTTGACTTCAAGAAAGGCCGAACCACCTTCAGCCTGCGCAACCACGATGGCGAGTATTTCTATGGCGGAGGCGTGCAGAACGGACGTTTCTCGCACCGCGGCAAGCGCATAGAGATAGTGAACACCAACAGCTGGACCGACGGAGGAGTGGCCTCTCCGGCACCATTCTATTGGTCAACTAACGGCTACGCCGCCATGCCTTATACCTTCGAGCCTGGCGAATACGACTTCGGAAGCACCGACAAGTCGACTGTGACCTTGACCCACGACACGTCATACCTGGACATGTTTCTCATGGTTGACAGCACACCGACGGCCTTGCTGCGCGACTACTACCAGTTGACGGGCAACCCCGTGCTCCTGCCAAAGTTCGCCTTCTACGAGGGCCATCTCAATGCCTA
>DJQL01000032.1:31893-33285 GCA_002437565.1 Prevotella sp. UBA6387 | reverse complement strand
GGCAAGCGATACAAGGAGAGCCAAAAAGACAACGGAGGCATAAAGGAGAGCCTGAACGGAGAGAAAGGCAACTACCAGTTCTCCGCCCGCGCTGTCGTGGACAGGTACAAGAACAATGACCTGCCACTGGGATGGGTGTTGCCAAACGACGGCTACGGAGCCGGTTATGGCCAGACCACGACCCTCGACGGCAACATAGCCAACCTGAAGAGCTTTGGCGACTATGCCCGCAAGAATGGCGTGGAGATTGGCTTGTGGACACAATCTAACCTCCACCCCATAGACTCAATACCGGCCTTGCTCCAGCGCGACATCGTGAAGGAGGTGCGCGACGCGGGCGTGCGCGTGCTGAAGACCGACGTAGCATGGGTAGGAGATGGCTATTCGTTTGGTCTTAACGGTATTGCCGACGTGGCGGGCATCATGCCTTACTACGGCAACAACGCGCGCCCATTCATCATCACGCTCGACGGCTGGGCCGGAACGCAACGCTATGGTGGCGTGTGGTCGGGCGACCAGACGGGCGGCGAATGGGAGTACATTCGCTTCCACATCCCCACTTACATAGGCGCCGGACTGTCGGGCATGGGCAACATCACGAGCGACATGGACGGCATCTTCGGAGGCAAGAACCCAATAGTGAATATCCGCGACTTCCAGTGGAAGGCGTTCTCCCCGATGCAGCTCAACATGGATGGATGGGGCGCCAACCCTAAATATCCAAGCGCGCTGGGCGAACCGGCGACGAGCATCAACCGCTCATACCTGAAGCTCAAGTCGATGTTGTTGCCATACAGCTATTCATGTGCCCATGAGGCCGTGACCGGCGAGCCGCTCATCAGGGCAATGTTCCTTGGTGACCCTTCCGATTACACCCTGGGCACTGCCACACGCTACCAATACATGTACGGCCCCTCGCTGCTCGTGGCACCGATATACCAAAACACCGCGGCCGACAAAGACGGCAACGACAAGCGAAACGGCATATACCTGCCCAAGGGCACGTGGTACGACTACTTCACGGGAGATACCTACGAGGGCGGACGCATACTCAACGATTTCGAGGCACCGCTGTGGAAGTTGCCGCTGTTCGTGAAGGCCGGAGCCATAATCCCCATG
Organism: Prevotella sp. UBA6387; assembly: GCA_002437565.1. GTDB lineage: Bacteria > Bacteroidota > Bacteroidia > Bacteroidales > Bacteroidaceae > Prevotella. The sequence continues at coordinate 32,166 of DJQL01000032.1, read as the reverse complement.
AACAATGCCAACAACAACCCGTCGCAGATAGACAAGTCGACGCGTGTGTTCGAGATTTATCCCGATGGCCAGTCGGCGTTCACCCTCTATGATGACGACGGCGAGACGGAGGCTTATCTCAAGGGCGATTCCGCCACCACGCTCATCACGTCAGACTTGAAGGCAAAGGGTGAACTGAACATACACATCGACAAGACGCGCGGCAAGTTTGACGGGCAAACCACCCAACAGGCCACGGTGCTCGTCATCGATTGCAACGCCAAGCCTTCCAAG
>DJQL01000032.1:15826-31814 GCA_002437565.1 Prevotella sp. UBA6387 | reverse complement strand
TATGACGCGGCACCGGAGCTCAACCGCTTCTCCACGCCAGGCTCACCGAGCGCGTCGTTCAGCGTGAAGAAGAACCCATGCATAACGGTTCGCATAGCCAAGACCGACATCACGGCCAACGACGTGAAGCTGACCGTGAAAGGATTTGAGAAGTTGGCCAAGGACAACGGGCTCAAGAAGAGCACAGGCACGCTTGCCGCGCCACAGCTGCTCACGGCCGACGTGCAACCATATACTGTCACTCCGAAATGGAAGAGCGTGGACAATGCCGATTATTACGAGGTGGAGTTCCAAGGTGAGAACTATTCCACGATACGCGGCAATGAGTTGACGTTCAACGACCTCACCCCACAAACCAATTACGACTTCAAGGTGCGCGCGGTTAACGCCAGTGGAGCGGGAGAGTGGACTCCTCTGCATGTGCGCACGGCCGTGAACCCATTGGAGTTCGCCATCCATGGCCTTACGGCCACATCGACGGCCAAGGACATGGAGGGCTTTGGCATAGAGCACCTCTTCGACTTTGCCACTACGGGCGACATCTGGCACACATATTATTATAGCAAGGCTGTGCCGTTTGAGTTCACGGTTGACCTTCACAGCACCAACACGCTCGACAAGATTCAGTATCTGCCACGCGCCGATGCCGGCAACGGAACGATAACGCGTGCCGACATCGAGGTGAGCCGTGACGGAAAGACATGGACGGAGATAGGCGAACAGAAGTGGGCGCGTGACGGTCAGACGAAGGAGGTGAAGCTGGCATCACATCCAGAGGCTCGGTACGTGAAGGTGAAGGTGCTCGATGCCGTGGGCGGATTCGGCTCGGGGCGTGAACTTTATGTCTTCAAGGTGCCTGGAACAAAGACCCTCATCCCCGGTGACATCAACAACGACGGAAAGATCGACGACAACGACTTGACATCGTACATGAACTACACGGGCCTGAAAAAGGGCGACTCCGACTTCGATGGTTATATCTCCGTGGGCGACGTGAACAACAATGGATTGATAGACGCTTACGACATATCCAACGTGACGACAAAGCTCGACGGTGGCGTGTATGATGACGGCCACAACGAGCCCTTGGCAGGCAAGTTCTCTTATGAGTATGACAAGAAGGCTTATAAGGCTGGCGATGAGGTCACGGTGAAGGTGAAAGGCAAAGGCATGCAGTCGGTCAACGCGTTCAACTTCGTGCTGCCTTACCGCCCGCAAGACATGCAGTTTGTGAAGGTTGAGGCCGTGGCCGCCAAGGACATGCGCAACATGACCTATGACAGGCATCACACCGATGGCACACAGGTCTTGTATCCCACATTCGCCAACGTGGGCAACCAGGCGACGCTCAGTGGTGACGAAACGCTCTGCGTGTTGCATTTCAAGGCCTTGCGCGCGTTCACGGTGAAGCAACAGGCTCCTAAGGGAATGGCCGTGGACAAGAACCTGAACGAACTCGACTTCTGAGCCATTAGGCTAAAGGATATGAAAAAGGCTGTCAGCCCAATCGGGCTGACAGCCTTTTTTATGCATGGTTGCTTTATCGGCATAGCTTTGTCGCTATGCCGATTGTGGTGTTTTACCATCCGGGATTCTGCTTCAAGTTGGGGTTGAGGACAAGCTCCGTAGTAGGTATTGGGTCGAGCCAACGGCGATCGTTGTCTGCCCAGTGGCGGTGAGACACCGTAGCGTCAAGGTCGCGGTCAGGATACTGGTAGAGATACTCAGCGCCGTCATACGTTGCCGTCGGTCGCTGTCCATCCTTGTTGCCGAACTCGATGCCCGCCTTTTCATACTCAGCCCTTACGTCATCGGTAATCCTGATGCCGAACATGGTCTTCGGGTTGTCGAGAAGCTTCATGGCGTTCCAACGCTTGAGGTCGTCGAGGCGGAAGCCTTCGTGCACAAGTTCGATGCGACGCTCGCGACGAATCTCATACAGCAGCGGAGAGATGGTGTAGCCATAGTCCAGAGGCTTGGCGTCGGCAACGGGATTCATGGTGAGGTGAGCCATGCCCACGCGGTCGCGCAGCTTGTTGATGGTCTTGTCGAGAACGTCTTGCGTGATAGTGCCAAGCTCGGCCTTTGCCTCGGCGTTGATGAGGAGAACCTCGGCGTAGCGGTAGATGAACCAGTCGTAGTAGGTGTTGCGTGCCTCGGCCTGCTTAGAGTTGGCAGAATGGAATTTGGTGCAAGGATATCCTGTCACGCCGGCACCAGCATTGACATCGGCGTTCACGGGGAACTGCACCGTTCCGTCGGTGAGCACGAGTTGTGGCTTGTGCTTGTTGGGGATGAGCTGGTAGAGGCGTGGGTCGCGACCTGCAATCTCATCCTCCTGGTTGTTGTCGCCCTTGTAGCCAGAGCCAGCGTTGTGGATTGGAGTGCCGTCCTTCATGAGGAACGACTCGATGAAGTCTTTTGTGAGACCATAGCCGTTGGCACCTTCCTGACGACCAGTCTCATGGGTGAGCACACCCTCCTCGTAGAAGCGGGCAAGCACGGCCTCGGCGCAGTTGCTGAGATCCTTTGTCACGAACAGGTTGGCGTAGCTGAGAGGATAGCCCTCCTGCGACTTGGTGTCGGCATCGGCGTCCGAAGCCTTCACGATGTCGTAGTTGCCGCTGGCCATGATTTCGTCGGTAAGGCTGGCAGCCAGTTGCAAGAGCTTGTCAGAAGTCCACTCTGTGGTTGGTGTCTCGTGATGGTACTTCATGTATGTGCCATAATGGAGGCAAATGCGCGCGAGCTGCTGGCGTGCGGCATCCTTGTGGAGGCGTCCTTTCTCCGCCGAAGCCTTCTCTGGCAACCACTGTATGGCAAACTGCATGTCCTCTATGATTTTGCCGAGCACGTAGTCGCGTGGATCACGACCCTTGTAGAGCTCTTCGGTGTCGTTGGTGCTGAGGTCGCGCTCATACCATGGCACGTCACCGTATTGGCGAATCTTGGAATAGTAGAGCATGGCACGGAACATGCGCATCTCTGCCACATACTTGTTGATGTCAGCCTCTGACCCCTCTACGGTCTGATAGCGGGCGAGGAAATAGTTGCAGTTGCGTATGTCGTTCCAATACCAGTTGCCGCTGCCGGCGTTTGTGGGCACCGTGCTCTCGTCGAAGAGCCATCCACTGGCGTTGCGCGACACGAAGTTGTCGCTTGTGCCGTCGAGCGTGGCGGAAGGGCTTGAGAGCACGCCATAGAAGCCGGTGGCGTACATCTTCAAGTCGTCAACGGTTTTCCAGTATGACTTGTCGGTGAAAGAATCACGGGGCGACAAATCCGTGTAATCCTCGCATGATGTAAGTGAGAGTCCGGTTCCGGCAAGCAATGCGGTCGCGAATAATATATTTTTGATTTTCATTGTAGTGTTCACTTTGTAGGTTTCCGACTATTATTATAATGTGATGTTCACACCTACCGCAATCTTCTTGCTGAGTGGGTAAGTCATGTTGTCAAGTGTCTCAGGGTCTGTGTACTTGATGGATGTGAAGGTGAGCAGGTTCTCGCCTTGGATGTACACGCGCAGACGGTTGATGTACCACTTCTGCGTGAGAGCTTTCGGGAAGGTGTAACCCAGCGTGATATTCTTCAAGCGCATATAGGCACCGTTCTGAAGATAGCGTGTGGACGTGGTGTGGTTGGCTCCGTTCACGCCATAATGGTGCAGCTTGGGTAGGTAAGCGTCTTGGTTGCTCTCTGTCCAGTAGTCGGTGGCTGTTGTCTGTGGTGTACACCATTCGTCGGTGAAGCCCCAGAACTGCGCGCCGCTCGGCACCACGTCGCGTTTGCCGATGCCTTGCCAGAACATCTCGAAGTCGACACCTTTCCAATCGGCACCAGCCGTGATACCAAATGAGTAGCGAGGCGTGCTGTTGCCGATGATGCGGAGATCACCGTGGTCTTCGAGAGTGTACTTGCCGTAGTCAATCTTGCCGTTATCGTCAAGATCCTCAAACTTCACGTCGCCTGCCGACCATTTAGAGCCAGAGAGATATGATTGGTTGGCAGCGGCAGCCTCCTCGTCGGTCTTGAAGAGTCCGTATGATGTCAAGCCCCATATCTCGCCAAGTTTGCGGCCTACATAGTAGGTGTTGAGTGTGCCTGTAGGATTCGTGAACTTGGTGATTTCCGATTGGTAGTCGGAAAGCACACCCTTCACGTGGTAGCCAAAGCCATTGCTCAGGCGGTCGTTCCACTCAATGGAAAGTTCCCAACCCGTGGTTTTCATGTTGGCGGCGTTCTCGCGTGGCACGGACGCGCCGAGCACGGCGGGCAGGGCCTGGCCAGATGTGAGCATGTTCTTGGTGTCGCGGCGATACCAGTCGAAGCTGGCGTTCAAGCGGCTCTTGAGGAAAGAGAAGTCAGCACCGATGTTGAACTGGTTCACGGTCTCCCATGTGAGCGAAGCGCTGACGAGGCCAGGAGCCGACACGGACACTGGCAGCGAGCCACCGAGAAGTGCGCCATATTTGGTGTTCACGCCGTAAGTGGCGAGATAAGGAAAGTTGCCTGACACGGCTTGGTTGCCAAGCGAACCATAGGAAGCGCGAATCTTGGCATAGTCCCACCATGTCTTAAGCGGTTCCCAAAACTTTTCCTCTGACATGCGCCATGCCACGGAACCAGATGGGAAGAACGCGTAGCGGTCACCTTTCGGGAATTTGGAAGACCCATCGTAGCGTCCGTTCAGCTCGATGAGGTACTTGCCCATATAGTCGTAGTTGATACGTCCAAACCATCCGTTAGTCGCCCATTCGCTTTCGCTGCCGCTGAAAGCCATGTCGCCAGTGGCGAGGTTAGGCGACGGATTGGTGTTGTCGATGAGGTTCTTGCGGCCGCCATAGAAGTACTTGTTGTGCTTCTTCTCCTGGTTGTAGCCGGCAAGCACCTTGAAGTTGTGGACCTTCTTGCCGAGAGAGAATGAATATTCGGCGAATGCGTTGAATGCGTTGTAGTAGTCGTTGGTACTGGAGAGAGCCACGGAGTTGGGGTTTGTCCATGGATAATAGTTCTCCGTGCCGGCTACGGCCGTATAGTCGTAATAGCGCTGCACGTGCTGGCTCGTGTTCTGTCCGTAGAAGTTCCATGTGTAGTCGGCGTTGATGACGAGCCCCTCGATAGGAGTGATGCGCACGGCACCGGTCATCCAGAGGTCGTTTTGCTTGTATCTTGCGCGACCGCCCTGCGACAGTACCGCAGCAGGGTTGGTGTATGAGCCTTGTCCGGCGAAGTTGCCATCTGGATGGCGTACAGGCATGAGCGGGCTGAGGTCGTTCTTGAAGATGCCAGAGTATGCGCTAAGTCCAGAATAGGCGGTAGGGTTCATCACGGTGTTACCGCCCGATGGGTGGTTCTCGGTGGTGTAGGTATGCATGATTTTGGCCGACACGTTCAACCATTTCGTGATGTTTGAAGACACGTTGATGTTGGCGTTGTATTTGCGGTATTGGTCATCACCGTACCTCTGCATGCCGCCCTGGTCGTTCATTGCCACGGAAGCGTAGTAGGTAGTGCGGTCGCTGCCGCCGCTGATGCTCGCGTTGTAAATCTGCGAGAACGATGTCTTGTAGAGCTCGTTCCACCAGTCGGTATTGCCGCAGTAGCCATACTTGTTTTGGTCATACGACTTGTCGTAGAACACGGGGCTGTCGTAAGTGCCGTTGGCGTATTTCTCCGCGTATTCGTAAACGAGAGGGTTGAAATAATGACCAGAACCGCCGTCGTTCTGATAAGCTTCATCCATCATCTCAAGATACTTTAGCGAACTGACGTTGTGGAACGATTTGGTAGGGTTCTGCCAGTAGCCAGAGGCGTTGACGTTGATGGTTGGCTTGTCGCCGCGTTTGCCCTTCTTCGTAGTGATAAGTATCACGCCGTAGGCTGCCCGAGCTCCATAGATGGCAGCAGAAGAGGCATCCTTCAACACAGAGATAGACTCGATGTCTTCTGGGTTGACAAGGTTGGGATCCATCTGCACGTTGTCTACAAGCACGAGCGGAGAGCCGCCGTTGAGCGATGTGTTACCACGGATGTTGAATGATGATGAAGCACCTGGTGCGCCTCCGCTGTTCATGGTGACGTTAAGGTTAGGTACGACACCCTGAAGTCCCTGTCCGATGTTGGTGATAGGACGGTTCTCAAGTACCTTGCCGTCTACTGATGCCACGGCGCCAGATAGGTTGGCCTTCTTCTGAGTGCCATAACCCACGACCACAATCTCGTTGAGCGATTGCGAGTTGTCCTTCATCACGATTTTCAGGTTTTGGCCAGTGTATTTCACTTCCTGTGGGTCGCAACCAATGTAGGTAATGATGAGCGTCTGACCTTTTTGCACGCCATTGAGCGTGAAGTCTCCATCCATGTTGGTAACGGTTCCAATGTTGCTGGAACCTTTCACCTTTACAGTCGCGCCTATAACAGGCTCGCCCGAAGAATCTGTAACCATACCCTTGACATTAGCGGTCTGTGCGTTTGCCGACACGACTGCCCCCAAGAGTAAACCTGTCATGTACACCCTTGAAGAGCGTATAAAAGATTGGCTTTTCTTCATGTGTTTAGTTGTTTGGGTTATATTATTATGAAATGTTATAGGTTTAGTTTACAATTGCAAAGATATTGAATTTTTGTTACACCCCCCCTAAATATATATAAAATTATAGAGAAGTAACAAACGTTAACTTAAAAGCATGCTTTATGCACGTTATCATTTCTTCTTAGCCATATTTTATAATGGAATTCGTAATGTTTTAAATACATAAAAAGGCGGTCAACTCATTGAGCTGACCGCCTTTTTATAGTACTTTGTTTTTTCTATCTCAACAATCGCTTGCTTAGTGCCCTTACGGGGTAGTATACTGCCAACCATCCTGCTGCAATGACAGTGAGGAATATTATGAACACGTCGGTATAGTGTACGCTGACGGGGTAGGCGTTGACTACGAAGCCGTCGCCACTGCCCATGCTGACCAATCCGAACTGCTGCTGAAGCAGACATAGTAGCAGTCCGATGCCAATGCCGATTAGGGCTCCTATGACAGAAATCATGCGACCCTCAAACAGAAAAATATGAGTTATTTGCTTGTCCTTGGCACCTAGGTTGCGGAGCGTGACGACATCTTCCTTTTTGTCTATGATGAGCATCGACAACGAGCCTATTATATTGAAGCAAGCCACCACAAGGATGAACGTGAGGAAGATATAAGCCATGAGCTTCTCTATCTCCATGATCTTGAACGTGTCTGCCTGTTGTTCATATCTATCCTCCACCTTGAAACGCTTTCCGGCAATGTCCTTTATTTCGCTCTTCACGGCATCGAAGTTGGAGCCGGGTTTCAGTCGAAGCTCCAAGGCTGTCACTTCGCCTTGCGCGTTGAAAAGCCTTCGTGCGAAGCCGAGTGACGTGATGATGTAGCTCTTGTCGTATTTGCTGTTGTTCACCGTGAACACTACACCGCTGGATAGCAGAGAGTCGAGCACGAATCCACCATCCACGTTGCTCATGTCGAGCTGCCCCTGTCGTTGTGGGGCGTAGATGCGCAGATAGTCGTCCCATTTCGCTCCGAGACCTAAGTTGTTGGCAAGGCGAATGCCTGGCGTTCCAAAGTCAAGGTTAGCTGTGTGAAGCTGGAATTGCCCATCTCCGTAGAGAATGTCGGTGATGTGCGTCAGGTCGGCGAAGTTGTCGTCCACGCCTTTTATTGTCACCATGGCTTGCCTACCTTTGTAAACTGCGAGGGCCATGTCCTCGAATGTCTCAGTGGCAACGTCGATCTGTGGCAGTTTTTTGATCTTGTACAGAGCTGGGTCATCGGCGGCGACAGATTTTCCTGTGACAGGAACCACTTTGAGTTGTGGGTCGAAGTTGGTGAAGAAACTTGCTACGAGGTCGTGGAAGCCATTGAACACCGACATGACGATGACGAGAGCCATGGTGGCTACCGCCACGCCGATGACGGAAATTATTGAGATGACGTTTATGGCGTGAGTCTTCTTTTTTGAGAAGAGGTATCGTCGCGCTATGAAAAATGGGAAATTCACCTTTGGCGATGCTTTTGTCAGAAGAAAAGGCCTACTTTTTCAGCAGACTGTCAATATGCTCTATGTAATCGAGACTGTCGTCTTGGAAGAATCTCAGTTCCGGTATTATTCGCAACTGGTTGTGAACGCGCTTGCCGAGGTCGTAGCGTATCGTCTTCTCGTTCTTGCGTATGTTTTCGATAAGGTCTTTCGCTTTCTCTGGCGGGAATATGCTCAGGTATGCCGTGCAGATGCTCAAGTCGGGACTTACCCTAACGCGCGTCACGCTCACGAGGATGCCGTGAGTCTGACGGGTCTGACTTTGGAAAATCTCTGCGAGCTCTTTTTGCAGCAGCCGCGCTATCTTGTTTTGTCTTGTCTCTTGCATTTGTATTTTTGTTTTTGTATTACAATTCTATATGTGTCGCCTCGACTCTCTCGTGGAGGAAGATGGAGGCAGAATCCATGAACTTCTTGGCGTTCTCTGTCGAGAAGTATTTCACGTCTCCTCCCCTTGTGATTCGCATTTCCATCTCGGGATGCCTCTTGAGATAGTCTTTCAGCTTGCTTGCCACGTATTCTCCTTGTGGCACGATGGTGATGCCTGGCGGGGTGTACTTGAGAATCTTCGGCATGAGCAGTGGAAAATGCGTGCAGCCGAGGATTATGGAGTCGATGTCAGGGTCTTTCCTCAGAAGCTGGTCTATTCGCTTCTTCACGAAATAGTCGGCTCCTGGCGAGTCTGCCTCATTGTATTCTACCAATGCCACCCAAAACGGGCAAGCTTGTCCTGTGACCTTGATGTCTGGCCATAGCTTGTGTATCTCCATGTCGTAGCTTTGGCTCTTAACCGTTCCTTCGGTGGCAAGCAGTCCGACATGATTGTTTCTTGTGATGTTTCCTATGACTTCTGCCGTCGGCCTTATGACACCGAGCACACGCCTATTGGAATCCCAATTTGGCAGGTCGTTTTGTTGAATTGAGCGCAGAGCCTTTGCCGATGCCGTGTTGCAGCCTATTATGACGAGTTGGCAACCCATGGAAAACAATTTGCTTACGGCTTGCCTCGTAAATTCGTATACGACATCGAAAGACCGCGGTCCGTATGGTGCCCTGGCATTGTCGCCTAGATAAATATAGTCGTATTGAGGCAGCGTCTGCCTGATTCCGTGAAGGATAGTCAAGCCTCCGTAACCCGAGTCGAAAACCCCGATCGGTCCAGGCCCTTGTGGAAAAAGAGTAATATTTTTCTGCTGCATACTACTATCTTGAGGCCTTGATGACCTCATCCGTAATGTCTTCGCCCATTATCGTGTTTAGGTATGGCATATAGCCTCCATCGGTGTTCACGACGAAGGCAAGGCCTTTTTGCTGGCCAATGCGCGTGATGGTCGCTTGTATGGTCTTTTTCAGTGGAGTGAGGGCTTCCTGTTTGGCTTGCTCAAGAAGTCGGCGAGCCTCATTCTTGAAAGCCATGTTCTTCTCCATGAGCTCTTGCAATTCAGCTTGTCGTTTTTGTCTAATAGACGGTGCAAAATCGCTTTGCCCCTCAAGGAAGAGCTCGTACTTGTTGTTGAACTCATCTTCCACGCGCTTCATTTCGCTATCATACTTTGCTTTCAGCTCTTTTATGTTTTTTATGGCTGCGTTGTACTCGGGCATGGCATGGAGCACGCTGTCACAGCTGAGGTAGCCAAAGCGAATGGCAGACTGTTGTCCATCTTGGTTGATGGCCATCGTCACTTGTTCACTTGTTTTGCTCTCAGATTGCGCCTTGGCGGAAAGCATTGCCGCCGTGGCGATGAAAAAGAGGATGAGTTTCTTCATGGTGGTTAAAAGTCTGAAAATATGAGGGCGGCAATGACATGCCGCCCTTGTTTGTTCACAAAGGTATCGCTTACTTCATCTTTGTAATCTCGGCCTGCACCTTGGAGGTGACATCCTCGACATTGGTGCCAGTGTATACGGCCACGCCATCCTCGAAGATGAACGTGTAACCTCCAGCCTTGCCCACTGCGTCAATGGCGTTGCGCACCTTTGTCACGATAGGCTGCATGAGGTCTTGCTGTTTTTTTTGCAATGCCTGTGAATTGTCTTGGTAAGTCTGCTGAATCTTTTGGTAAAGGGTTTGCAGCTCCTGCTCTTTCTGCTTCTGCTGAGTAGGATTCATGGTGCTCTTCCCCTTTTCGTATGCCTCGTTCTGGCGTGTCAGTTCGTCTTGCATGCCCTTGAGGTCGTTCTCATAGGTCTTCTGTTGAGCTTGAAGCTCACCGTTGACCTTTGCGATGTCGGGCAAGGCTTGCATGATGGTCTGTGTGTTTACCTTGCCAAACTTCTGTGCGAAAGTGGCAATCGGTGCCATAAGCATGATGGCTAATAAGATCTTTTTCATTGTTGTTTGTGTTATTTGATTGTTGTTTTATACATTATTTTAGCAATGCCGTCAAGGCCTTTGCAAGGTGTTGCCCTTTATCGAGGCGAGTATCCGAGCTTGCGCAGCACATCGTCAGAGATGTCTATCTTTGGGGAACCAAAGATTATGGCAGTGTCAGATGCGCGGTCGAGCACGAGACTATATCCCCTGAGGTCGGCTATCTCCTTCACGGCATTGTATATCTCCTCTTGTATGGGCTGCATGAGGCTCTCGCGCTTCTTGTACAACTCGCCCTCTGGTGAGAAATATTTCTGCTTGAGCTCTGCCGCGGCCTTTTCCTTGTTCATTATCTCCTCTTGCTTTGCTTTCTTTTGCTCCTTTGAGAGGAATACGAGTTCGTTTTGGTAGTTCTTGTACATGGTAGAGGCTTCCGTGTTGAGAGCCTCCACTTCGGCTTGCCACTTCTTGGTGGCTTGGTTCAACTGCTCGTTTGCCCGTTCGTAGGCTGGGATGTTTTTCAGGATATATTCCATGTCTATGAGAGCGAATTTTTGCGCGTGACCCATGAGTGGCAACGCGAGCATCATCGCCATAAGCGCAATACACTTGAAAATGCTTTTTTTCTTCATTTCTGTTATGTTTTATTCTTTTAGACGAATGACTTATACTTTTGTTACGCTCTACATGATAAAACGTTTTGGATGTTAGTCCGCAAGCGTTTAGAACTCTTGTCCAAGAACGAAGTGGAACTGTGAGCCGCCCTTGCGGTTGTTCACGTTGTCCTTGTCGAATCCGTAACCCCAGTCGATACCCATGAGTCCTACCATTGGCAGGTATATGCGCACGCCTACGCCGGCAGAGCGTTTCATGTCGAATGGGTTGAACTGCCTTATTTTGCTCCAGGCATTACCGCCCTCAAGGAACGTGAGTCCATATATAGTGGTGTTGCCGAGTAGGAACGGATAGCGAAGCTCCAACGTGAAGCGGTCGTAGGCATAGCCATTGTAGGATATTGAGCCGTTCTCGTATCCACGCAGTCCGATAGTTTCCTCTCCTGCGTATGAAGAGTAGCCGCTCATGCCGTCGCCACCCATGTAGAACGTCTCGAACGGTGACTCCTTGTACTTGTTGTAGCTGCCGAGCAATCCGAAGTCGGCTCTTGTCATGAGCACGAAGCACTTCTGCCCATTGGTGAGGGCGGTGTAAGTCTTCGACTTGAACGACCACTTGTGATACTCAATCCATTTGTATTTGGTCTTTTGTTCGCTGACGTATGTCGGCGAGTTGGGGTTGGTGGCGAGGTGCTTGTAGTCCTTGCCGTCCCAGAGCGACCATGGCGGAGTGAGGGTTACGCTTGCGCTGAACTCAGAACCGGTTCTTGGATAGAGCTGGTTGTCGGTAGAGGCACGGCTCAACGATATGCTGAAGTTGAGGTTGTTGGCGTTGCCGTTTGTCATGAGGTAGAAGTAGCGCCAGTTTTTCAGCATATAGCGTGTGTATGCCGCTTGCACCGAGAGCGTGAAGTAATCGTCAGGCCAGCGCAGACGCTTGCCCCAGCCAAGGGAAGCCCCGAACATCTGGATGTATTTGTTGGGGTCGTAATAGTTCTCGTAGTTGGAATAGTTGTATCCGTACGAGTTGTATCCGTAATAGTTATAATAATAGTTGTTGTATGCCGACTGGTTCCAGTAGTTGCTGTTGATATCGGTTTGCTTTGAGTAGTAGATGCCGATTGAGAACTGGTTGGGTCGTTTTCCGCCGAACCAGTTGGTGGAGTAGGAGGCATTGTAGCTCTGGTAATAAGTGCCGTTGGTCTGTGCGCTTATCGACAGCTTCTCACCATCGCCGATAGGCAGTATGCCACGGCGCTCCTTGTTCTTGCGGAACAAGTTTGCCATTGAGAAGTTGTTGAGGGTCAGTCCTATGCGGCCTATGACACCTGTCTGTCCCCAACCGAGCGAAAATTCTATCTGGTCGTTGGACTTCTGCTCCAGCATCCAGTTCAAGTCAACCGTTCCCGACTCGTAGTCTGGTTTCACGTCTGGGTTGATTTTCTCAGGGTCGAAGTGTCCCATGCTCGCGATCTCACGATACGACCTCATGATGGCATCCTTTGAGAAGAGGTCGCCAGGCTTGGTGCGAAGCTCACGACGTACCACGTTCTCGTAGAGGCGGTTGTTGCCGTAGATGCGCACGTGCGACAGGTGAGCCTGTGGGCCTTCTTGCACGCGCATTTCAAGGTCGATGGAGTCCCCCTCGATGTTTTGCTCTACCGGGTCTATGTTTGAGAACACGTAGCCGTGGTTATAATAAAGGTTGCCCACCGCGTCGTCGTCGCTCTTCAATCGTTTGTCGAGGAGCTTTTGGTTGTACACGTCGCCAGGGTTCATGCCCAGCACGCGTTGCAGGTATTCGGTAGTGTAAACGGTGTTGCCTACCCAGTGGATTTTGCGGATGTAGTATTTCTGTCCTTCCGACACCTTGATCCACACGTTCACGTGCTTGGGGTCGTTGTTCCACACGCTGTCGCCAAGTATTGCGGCGTCGCGATAACCAAGTTCGTTGTATTTCTCGATAAGCTTCTCCTTGTCTTCTTTCCAGCGCTCAGGCGTGAACTTCTTTGACTTGAGGAAAGACGACAGCTTCCCGGCCTCATGAGTCTTGGCGAATGCTCCTTTCTTGAACAGCCCGCCCTTGATTCGTGAAGACTTCAGTTGCTTGTTGCCCTCTATGAAGATGTTGCGCACCTTCATCTTCGACTTCTTGTCGATTACGATGTCGAGGATTACTTGGTTCTTCTTTGAGAGGTCGTCTTTCTGGTTTATCTCGACGTCGGCGTTCTTGTAGCCCTTGTCGTCGAAATATTTCTTGGCGAGAATCTTCGCGCGGTCAATCATGTTTGGCGTGATTTGTCCGCCTTTCAATATGCCGAGCTTCTTTTCCATGTCCTCTCGCTCCGTTTTCTTCAATCCAAAATAGTTGATGGTAGATACCCTTGGTCTTGGCTTCAGGGCGATGTGCAGGAATATCTTGTCACCTATGATGGAATCTGCTGAAATCTGCACGTCTGAGAACAGTCCGTGTTTCCAATATCTTTTCACGGCATCAGTTATCTCGGTGCCCGGCACGGTGACGTGCTGTCCGACCGTAAGCCCTGATATGCCCGTGAGCATATAGTCTTCATAGCCTTCCATTCCGGAGACGGAAAATCCTCCGATGATCAGGTTGCGTGGCGTGCCGGCGTAAGTGATGTCGGGGTGCGTGATGCGTTCTTGTGCCTCTAAGCCAAGGCTGCAGGCCATGGCGATGATTGCAGCTGCTACTTTCTTCTTGTTGTAGTGCATTTATTACTTGTTGCGGATTGAAGACAGGAAAGCTGTGGCTCGTTTGTGTCGCGATGTCGTCAGTTTTTCTCCCAAATTCTTCCTTGTTCTTATTCTTTTTTATTTAAGCGTAGAGTCAACTTGCGTCTCGGTCTTGCCGAATCGGCGTTGTCTCTTTTGGTAACTCTCAATGGCCTTGTGCAAGTCCTCATCAGTGAAATCGGGCCAATACACGGGCGTGAAATACAATTCCGTGTATGCTATTTGCCATAGTAGGTAGTTGCTTATGCGGTATTCGCCCCCTGTGCGTATCAGCAGGTCGGGGTCTGGCATGAAGTCGGTCTGGAGGTGTCGCGACACTGTGCCCTCGTCGATGTCGTCAATTGGCTTGCCAGTGTCTTTCCACTCTTTGGCTATGTCTTTCACGGCTTGGGTTATCTCCCAGCGTGACGAGTAGCTCAGAGCCACCACCATTGTCATGGCCGTGTTGCCACGCGTGTGTTCTTCCGTCTCGCGCAGCTTTTCCTGTACCTCTGCCGGAAGGCGCTTCATGTCGCCAATGACGCGGAAGCGCACGTTGTTCTTCATGAAAATCTCATCCTCCAGGCTTGTCAGCACGAGGCCCATCAAGGCGTGTATCTCTGGCTGTGGCCTGTTCCAGTTCTCCGTGGAGAAGGTGTATAGCGTGAGGTATTTAACCCCCAGACGCACGCATTCTGACGTGACCCTCCTTACGGCCTCAACACCTGCTTGATGGCCAAACGAGCGCTTCTTCCCCTTCTCTGTGGCCCAACGGCCGTTGCCGTCCATGATGATGGCAATGCTTTCGGGGACAGCGGCATTCGCCGTGGTGGATAGATGGTTACTGCGCGAAGTCATGCTCTTATCGTATGTTACTCTTTGTTACAGTTAATGCATTTTGGTGAGAAGCTATATGTCAGCGACAGTTGCAGCCTGTGGAAGGCGTCTGTGTTCTTGAACATACCGCCGCTCTCTATGCCGTATGGGTCTTTCATTCCGTCGAGCCAGTCGCTCGTGGTGAAGTTGACTGACCACTCAAGCGCGAGGTTCAATCTCTCGCTCATCTTGTATTTCACCCCCATTCCTATGGGCAGCTCCATTGCCGCCCGTGTTTTCTCCGAGGTCTCGCACATCGCTATCCCCAGTCCCCCGAGCACGAAAGGCGTGAAGCGTTTCGCTCCCCTGTAATCGCGCCCAGTGCCGAACGGCATGAAGTTGTACTCGTAGACTAAGGAAAGCTCGTAGAGACTGTTGTCGAACGTGTATTCGTGCTGCTCAGTCACCAGGTACCATGTTTCAACATTCCTCGAACCCCCTTTCATCTTCCCATGGCCTATGTTCAGCCTCAAGGCCATCCAAGGGTTCATGTTGTATCGTCCCATGAGGCTCGCCGCCGGTTGTAGGCCTCGTGTCAGGCTTCCGTTATAGTCGCCGAGATAGCCGGTCATGCCAACGCCCGCGCCTACCTCATAACGGTATTCTGGGTCGTCTTGAGCGGAGCAAGTCAGCGATAGCATCGCCATCGCCGCCATTGCCATTGTCTTTGCCCTCTTTCCCATGGACGTTTCGGTGTTCGGCTATTTGCGCCTTGCCGCGCTTCTCGTGAACGTCTTTTGCTCTTCTTTCCATCCGAGCTGTGACAGGCGGCCAGACCACACTGTTGCCGAGCCGTCGCGCGAGATGTAGAGGTAGTTGTCCTTGTCCACGGCCATGTCAAACTTGGCGGCCTGGTTTCCGAAGTCGGTTGGCAACTTGAGAAGAGTGCTCTTGTTCCACGTGAGTCCCCAGTCGGGGCTCGTGTACACTTGAGAGAAGTCTCCACCAGTGGCTACTATGCTGTCGCCGTATAATACGGCTTTCATGTTGTCGAGATATGGCAGTGTCTTCTTTTGGTACTCATCTTCATTATAGTACATCCATGTCTGCGACTTGTCGCCATCGTCTTCCACCTTGCTCCATGTCACGGTCTTGCCGTTGGCGTTGCCTATGATGAGTAGGTTGTAGAGTGATGGGTCATTGACCATCGGCGAGGCTATGAAGCTGACGCTCTCGCTGGGAAGCAGCGACGCGTCTTCATCGAGCTTTTCTTCTGTCCATTCGCTGCCGTCGATAGTTGCGCGCATGAGTTTCCCGTCGATTATGCCATAGCGGTATTTCTTTGTCGTGCCAATCACGTTGTCGTCTTTCGCGAGCGATTTGTCAACTTTGTTCCATGATGTGGCCTTGTTCTCGAACACGCTTGTCGCGCCCT
>DJQL01000032.1:15008-15755 GCA_002437565.1 Prevotella sp. UBA6387 | reverse complement strand
TTGTCGATGGGAGTGGCGTTCCAACTGAACTCGTTCTCGCTCTCGTTGTGCGCGTTCACCTTTACGGTGTACTCACGGTATGCTGATGCCAACATGTTGTACACGCGGATGCGTACAGGGTTGGTGAAGTCGATGGAGTCGGATGAAGAATAGTACGCGAGGCTGTCCTTGTCGTCTTTCGACTTCAGTACGAGCAGCACCGTGCCACTGTTTGCGGTGCTGATGGTGGCGAGGACGTGCTTCAAGTCTGTGCCTTTTGGCAGCGAGTCGGTGTTGTTGATTGTTTGCGCGTATTGGTCTATGTCAAACGTGTAGCTGCTTGCAGAGAATGTCGAGGTATAGGTAGAGTCTGTCACGCCGTCGTGTGCCAATGTGTGGTTGGTCAGGTTCAGCGTCCCGAGCGAGAACGAGGTGATGGCGGTGTCGGTGTAATATGTCGTGTCGTAATCATTGTTGTCACTCAGGCAGGAGGTTAACGAGAACGCGGCTATCATGGCGATAACGACTTGCGAAAACAGTTTTTTCATTGCGTTTATTTACTTTTTAACTGCAAATTTACTAATAATAGGCCAATTATGTGCGGTTTTTCCTTTTTATTATGATTTTTAATATAAAATATGAGGTTTGTTTCATATAGTTTGCAAATGAAACAAGAAAAAAGGCAATACAATCACTTGCACTGCCTTTTGTTGGATTTATGTCATTTTTGATAATGGCATAAATCCCATTTACCTTAAAAAATCTATC
>DJQL01000032.1:11037-14884 GCA_002437565.1 Prevotella sp. UBA6387 | reverse complement strand
GTTTTTTTTTTTTTTAACAGGTGCGCCACTCTTTTACCTTGATTATACGCTGGTTACGTGATCCTCTGAACGCGAGTGTCACGTCTCTTAGGGATTTCACGTATTCTCCATCGACAATCACGTCCACGTATGGCAATATCTGTTTGAGCTTTTCGTCCGCCTCAATCTGCTCCATGGTGAATCCCGTGTAGAGCCAGATGTCCTTGCTTGGCAGAGTTTCCTTTATTTCCCTTGCCAGCGCGGTCACGTCGTCGGGCGAGCACAAAGGGTCGCCGCCAGAGAAGGTAATCCCTTGAATGTATGGCTTGGAGAGCTCGGCGAGGAGGTAGTCGTGAGCCTCCTTGCCGAAAGGCCGCCCTCCACCGAAATCCCACGTCTCAGGGTTCTGGCACCCTTGGCAATGATGTGTGCAGCCTGCCACCCATAGGGTGACGCGGAAGCCCTCGCCATTGTTGACGTCGCAAGTTGTTATGTCGTGAAATCGCATGATGCTTTTCTTTCGCTATGACTGTGATATGGATTCAGGGTCTACATGTCTTGAAATGGGGCCGCCGCTTTCTTGTTTTTCTCAGACAGCGACTCGTCTGTGCTTCCTCCGCACTTTGGCGAGGCATCGACGAATGAGCGCAGGTGCTTCACGCGGTCTTTCACTTCGGCTTGCTTGCCAAGGTTGAAATTGTGGTAGTCGGTGGTAAGGTATCCTGTCACGCGGCGCAAGCGTCTTATGTTCTTGGAACCGCAGATTGGGCAGGCGTCGTTGATCTCGTCGGTGTAGCCACAGTCCATGCACGTGTCGTTTGGCACGTTGATGGCGAAGTAAGGAATGTCCTTGTCCATGGCATAGTCGATTATCTTCTCCAGTGCCTCCACGTTGTGCTTCGTGGTGGATGGCAGCTCAACGTATGTTATGCATCCGGCTGACGAATAGCCTGTGAGCTGGCTCTCGATGTCTATCTTCTCGAACGGTGTCATGTGCTCCCATACGGGCACGTGTATGGAGTTGGTGAAATAGTCGCGGTCTGACACGTTCTTTATCACGCCATATTTCGCCTTGAACTTCTTCATGGCCGTGTAGCAGAGGTTCTCTGCCGGCGTGTAGTAGACGCCGAAGTTGAGCTTGTATTCCTCCTTGAACTCTGCGCAGCGTTTCTTGAACAGTGTCTCTATGCGCTTTGCCAGAGCCATGCCCTCTGGCTTGGTGTGGTTGCAGCCCACGAGCAGCTGGAGGGTCTCTGCCAGTCCAAGCTGTCCCAGGGCCAGCGTTCCGTGCTTCATGGCCGAGCGTATGCCCTCTTCGGGTATGTATCCCGCCATTGTGTGGTTGTCCCACATGAACGGAGCCGTCTTCGGGTCTTGCGAGCAAATCCAGTTGAAACGCTCTATGAGCGTGTCCTTGGCCTCGTGGATTTTCTTGTCGAGCAACTTCATGAACTTCTCCACGTCCCTTCCAGCCTCCATGGCCAGTGTAGGCATGATGATGGTGGTGGGGCAGATGTTTCCGCGTCCGTCTTTCAATTGGCCGAGGCCGTTCACGTCCCAACCGTTTGCCGTGCGGCATCCCATTGTCGAGAAGTAGGTGCGCGGGTCGTTTATGTCGAATCCTGCGTTCCCGCTCCAGTTCACGTTGGCATAGTTGGGATACAAGCGTTGCGACGTGGAGCGCATGGCGAGTTGCTTGAGGTCGTAGTTGGGCGTACCGGGCTTGTCGTTCACGCCTTTCATGTATTGGAATATGCCGCAGGGGAATATCGGCGTGTTGTGGTGGAAGCCTATGCCCTCAAGCGAGCCGAGCAGCAGGGCGCGCGTCACGAGGCGGCCTTCCTCCTGCGTGCAAGTGCCGTAGTTGATCGACGTGAAAGGCAATTGGTCGCCAGAGCGACTTTGCAGCGTGTTGAGGTTGTGGTACATCGCCTCCACGGCCTGGTGAAGTTCCTGTATGGTGTCGCACAGTGCCGAGTTGTAGTATTTTTGGTCGAGCTTGTCCTTGTTGGCCAACTTGAAGTCGTCTTTTGTCAGGCGTGTGTCTTTGAAGAAGGCATCCTTTACCGTGTCGGTCCAGTGCTCGAAAGCCGATCGCGTCACGCCCACGTTGTCTTGGTATGTCTCGTCGTAGAGTGAGAGGAAGTCGGTGTCGGCAAACTCCTTTTGGTCTTTAGCCCAAGCGGTGATGTAGTGCTTGAAAAACGACTTGCGGAAATATGGCACCATGGTCCAGTCGAGATGCGTCGCCGACACGCCGCCAAACTGGTCGAGACTCTGCAGCTGGAAGATTACCGCCACGAGCTGCATTGCCGTGTTGAGCGATCCAGCGGGGCGCACGTCGCCTTGGCGCGTGTGGAAGCCCTTTGACAACAGGTCGTCGAATGGTATAGACAGGCAGTTGTGGAAGCCGATGGCATACTTGTTGAGGTCGTGGAGATACACCTCGTTGTTCTCGTGGTTCCTGCGTGCCATGTCCGACATGCAGTGATCCAGGGCGTATTGCTTTTCGTACACGTTGGCGGCCTCGCCCGAGCGCCCGCCGCCTGAATACTCGTCGATGTTGGCGTTTTGGTTTACGACGTTCTTCGCCATCAGCTTGTCCTCATAGGCTTTCTTCACGCGCTGCTCGCGCTCCAGCTTGTGCTGGTAGCGATACTCGCAATATGCTATCACGGCGCGCGTCTCGCCTTCCTTGGCGAGCACCTCCACCACGGTGTCCTGGATGTTCTCTATATCGAAAATCTCTGTCGTGGGAAGGTATTTCTTCTCGCAAAGGGAGAACACCTTGTCGGCATATTCGCGTGCTATGTCTTCTATGTCGCCCTCGTGTCCAATGGCCTTGAGGTCTTTCAA
The DNA here is from genome assembly GCA_002437565.1 of Prevotella sp. UBA6387. Lineage (GTDB taxonomy): Bacteria > Bacteroidota > Bacteroidia > Bacteroidales > Bacteroidaceae > Prevotella. The sequence goes on along the minus strand of DJQL01000032.1, from coordinate 12,049 downwards.
AATGGCGACTTGAATCTTTGTCAAGTCGAACGGCACTACCTTGCCGTCGCGCTTTTTAACTTGAATCATGGCTGTCTTGTAATATTTTTCATGTACAAAAACGGGAAACTTTTTCTCATTTTGAGAAATGAAAGTTTTCCGTTTTGGATAACTTTGCTTTCTCGCTCTTTCCCGAAGTTGTCTATTTTTGTTCGTTTCCGACTGCAAAATTAGCAAAAAAGTTTGGTAAGTCGGGGAAGTTTCTCGCTCTTTTTTCCAACTTTTTTATTCTCTTTTGTCTATCAAAGGGTTAGGTGCTTTTGGTTAAAATTTAGCTCTTAACTTGTGCCGAAACACATTGATTTGTTGGGAGAATGTGCAAGTGGCGCCTCCATGGCAAGCATGGCGACAATATAATATGTGGTTTTAATAATAATTAAGCCATATTTGTTCGGCTTGTTTGCGAAAACCATTACTTTTGCAATAGTATAATCAAGCGACTCACGCGAAATATGGACTTAGTAGAAAGATTCATCAATTACACAAAGTTTGACACGCAGTCGGCGGAGGACTCCACGACCGTGCCCAGCACGCCCAAGCAGCTCATCTTCGCAAGATACCTGAAGGAAGAGCTGGAGCATGAGGGCCTGCAAGACGTGGAAATGGACGGCATGGGTTATATCTATGCCACCCTTCCTGGCAACACCAAGAAAGACGCGCCCACGATAGGCTTCATCTCCCACTACGATACAGCCCTCGACGCGAGCGGCGCCAACATCAAGGCGCGCGTCGTGAAGAGCTACGACGGTGGCGACATAGAGCTTTCGCCGGGCATAGTGTCCTCTCCGAAGAAGTTCCCGGAGCTGCTTCAGCACAAGGGCGAAGACCTTATCGTGACCGATGGCACCACGCTTCTCGGCGCCGACGACAAGGCGGGCATCGCCGAGATTGTGCAGGCGATGTGCTATCTCAGGGATCATCCCGAGATTAAGCATGGCGACATTCGCGTCGGCTTCAACCCCGATGAGGAGAT
>DJQL01000032.1:1439-10968 GCA_002437565.1 Prevotella sp. UBA6387 | reverse complement strand
ATGGACGGTGGCGACATAGGCGACCTGGAATTTGAGAACTTCAACGCCGCCGCGGCCAAGGTCACCATCAAGGGAGTGAGCGTGCACACAGGCTATGCGAAGGGCAAGATGATCAACGCCTCGCGCCTCGCCTGCGAGTTCAACGACCACATCCCCGAGACCGACATACCCGAGACCACCGAGGGCTACGAGGGATTCTATCACCTGCTCTCTATCAACAGCCATTGCGAGGAAGCGAAGCTCTCGTATATCATCCGCGACCACGACCGCAAGAAGTTTGAGCAGCGCAAGGACTTCATGGAGCACATCGCGGAAGAGATGAACGCCAAGTATGGCGAGGGCACCGTGACGATAGACATCAGGGATCAGTACTACAACATGAAGGAGAAGATTGACCCAAACATGTATGTCATCGACATCGTGCTCAAGGCCATGCAGGAGAGTGGCGTTCGGCCAAAGGTGGAGCCCATCCGTGGCGGCACCGATGGCGCGCAACTGTCGTTCCGGGGCTTGCCCTGCCCGAACATCTTCGCCGGCGGTGTCAACTTCCATGGGCCTTACGAGTTCGTCTCCATCCAGGTCATGCAGAAGGCCGTGGATGTCATCGTGAAGATTTGCCAGCTCACGGAAGGCTTCAACGAGTAAAAGCAATAAAGCCTGGATTGCCCGGTGAGGCTGTCCTGGCTCTCAAAGTTCAACCGAAGGGGCTTGTGCCAACTCGCACGTGCCCCTTCTATCGTTTCCATACATGAGAACATTGGAACTCTTGGCTCCAGCCAAGAACTTGGAGTGCGGCATGGCCGCCATCAGCCATGGCGCCGATGCCGTGTATATCGGCGCCGACCGCTTTGGCGCGCGCGCCTCGGCGGGCAACAGCGTCGACGACATCCGTGCCTTGTGCGATTTCGCCCATCTCTTCGGGGCGAAGGTGTATGTCACCGTCAACACCATTATCTACGACAACGAGCTCACCGCCACGCAAGAACTCATCACGCGGCTTGCCGAGGTGGGCGTTGACGCGCTGCTCGTGCAGGACATGGCTACGCTTGCCATGCGCCGCGTGGCATTGGGGAAAGTGGGTCGCGTGCCGCTCCTGCATGCGTCCACGCAGATGGACAACCGCACGGCGGAAAAGGTGGCGTGGCTTCGCGACCTCGGCTTCACGCGCGCGGTGCTGGCCCGAGAATTGTCGGTCGAGGAAATAAAGGCCATCCACGAGGCTGTGCCCGAAGTGGAGCTCGAGGTCTTTGTGCATGGCGCGCTTTGCGTGAGCTACTCGGGGCAGTGCTATGCCTCGCAGCGGCTTTTCGGCCGTTCGGCTAACCGTGGCGAGTGCGCCCAGGTGTGCAGGATGAGCTATGACCTCGTGGATGCCGACGGCAAGGTGGTGGTGAAAGACCGTTACCTCCTGTCAATGAAAGACTTGTGTATGGTAGACCGCCTTGAAGAGCTTGCCGACGCTGGAGCGTCATCGTTCAAGATTGAGGGTCGGCTGAAAGACGCCGACTATGTGAAGAACGTGGTGGCGGCCTACTCGCTACGGCTCAACAACATCATCAAGAGGCGTGGCAACGACTATCGCCGCGCCTCGTGGGGCAGGGTGGAATATGGCTTCCGGCCCGACCTCGCCAAGACATTCAATCGAGGCTATACCGAATATTTCTCGAAAGGACGAGTCCGTGGCTTGTCGACCATGGTCACGCCAAAGGCGCTTGGCGAGTTCGTGGGCACCGTGAAAGACCTCCGTGGCGACTCTTTCCGCGTGTCGGGCACCGCCGTGTTTGCCAATGGCGACGGCTTGTGCTTCGTCAAGGACCAAGCCGGCGGCGATGCTCAGCAGGGAGAGCGGCTTGAGGGCTTCCGCGTGAATCGCGTGGAAGGTAACCGTCTCTTTCCCTTCCACATGCCGCGTGGCTTGCGGAGGGGCATGGCTCTATATCGCAACAACGACGTGGCCTTTGGCAAGGCCTTGGCGGGCGAGACGGCGCACAGGGTCATCCCCGTGTCGATGGAGTTCGGTGTCACTGGCGATGGCTTCCGCCTATCGATGAGTTTAACCGCTGGCAGCAAGAAGTTGGCATGGACGGTGGAGACACCCTTCGGGCATCAGCAAGCCAACCGCCCTCAGGAGGATAACATACGCAAACAGCTGTCGAAACTCGGAGGTACGATCTTCGTGCTGGAGAGGTTGACCATTGACCAGGAGACCAAGGGCCTGTTCATCCCATCCAGCGTCTTGGCGCAGCTTCGGCGCGACGCGGTGACGGCTTATGCCAAAACCCTCGAAAGGGCAACGGCAGACGCAGCCCTTGCCCGTGGCCAAGAAAGCACGGATGCTCCGGCGCGCTACTGGTCGGAGGAGTACAGGAAGTATCCTTACCTTTTCAACGTGGCCAATCACGAGGCTCGCGCTTTCTACGAGGCTCATGGCATGAGCGGTCTTGAGCCAGCCTTGGAGACGGCGGATCCCGCGCGCAGCGTGGTGATGCAGTGCCGCTACTGCATACGCCACGAGCTTGGCTTCTGCGTGCGCCGTGGCGGCAAGAAGCCGGAGTGGCGCGAGCCTTTGACTCTGCGGCTTGGCGACGGGCGTGGCTTCCGTCTCGACTTCCGTTGTGGGGAGTGCCAAATGAACTTGTTGCCGGCAGATTAGTGGCAACCACGTTTCTTTTATCTAAATTGCTTGCCTCCGTGCAGACTTTTTTATTAACTTTGCAGCAGATTTATAAAAGCAATACCAATGACTTATACCATTGAGAAAATCACCACCCTCATCGGTGCGCGTCGCTATGGGACGGCAGATGCCAATATCGCATTCTTGCTCACAGACAGCCGTTCGCTTTGTTTCCCAGAAGAGACCTTGTTCTTCGCGATAAAATCGGAACGCAACGACGGTCATAAGTATATCCCAAGCCTCTATCTTCGTGGTGTCCGCAACTTTGTTGTGACATCCGTGCCAGACAGTTATCAGGCTCGCTTCCCGCAGGGCAACTTCCTTAAAGTCACCAATACCTTGGAGGCCCTGCAGCGTCTCGCGGAGCGCCATCGCGACGAGTTCGACATACCAATAGTGGGCATCACGGGGTCCAACGGCAAGACCGTGGTAAAGGAGTGGCTCTATCAGGTGCTCTCGCCCGACTGCTTCGTGACACGCTCGCCACGTTCCTACAACTCGCAGATTGGCGTGCCGTTGTCGGTGTGGCTTATGAGCGACGACACCAAGGTCGGCATCTTTGAGGCTGGCATCAGCAAGCCAGGCGAGATGCTCGCCTTGCGCGACATCATCCAGCCCACCATAGCGGTACTGACCAACCTCGGATCGGCCCATCAGGAAAACTTCCCGTCGATGGAGGCAAAGTGCAAGGAGAAACTCATACTCTTCCACGACGCTCGGTCCATAGTCTACAATGCCGACGACGCTATCGTGGCAAGGCTCGTGGACGCGTCTGGTTACAAGGGCGAGAAACTGTGCTGGTCGCGCAAGGACGCAGGTGCCAAGATGTTTGTCAAGAAGGTAGTGAAGTCGGAGACTACCACTACCGTCGATTATATATATAATAATGTGGAGGGCAGCTATACCATCCCGTTTATCGACGATGCCGGCATCGAAGACTCTATCGTCACCGCCATTGTCGCCCTGCGTCTCGGGGTGAAGCTCGAGGAGCTGAAGGCGCGCATGGCCCAGCTTGAGCCCGTGGCCATGCGCCTTGAGGTGAAGGAGGGACGGCATGGTTGCACGCTCATCAACGACTCCTACAACTCCGACATCAATTCTCTCGACATAGCCCTCGATTTCATGAACCGTCGCCCAGACCACAAGGGGCGTCGCCGCACGCTCATCCTCAGCGACATACAGCAGAGCGGAATGAAGCCCGACGACCTATATCGTGAGGTGAGCCGCTTGGCAAAGGAGCGAGGCGTGGAAAAGTTCATCGGCATAGGCCCTGTGGTTTCCGACAATGCCAGCAAGATAGACATCAATGACTCGTTCTTCTTCAACAGTGTCAGTTCGTTTCTCGACTCAACGGTGTTCCACACCCTCCGCGACGAGGTAATACTCATAAAGGGCGCGCGGCAGTTTGGCTTCGACCAGATCACCGACCTCTTGGTAGAGAAGGTGCACGAGACCGTGCTTGAGGTGAATCTCAACGCGGTGGTTGCCAACCTCAACTATTATCGCTCGTTCATGAAGCCAGAGACAAAGCTCGTGTGCATGATCAAGGCCGACGCCTACGGAGCGGGCAGCGTGGAGATTGCCAAGACATTGCAAGACCACCGTGTGGACTATCTCGCGGTGGCTGTCGCCGACGAGGGCGCCACGCTTCGCCGCAACGGCATCACATCCAATATCATGATCATGAACCCAGAGATGTCGGCGTTCAAGACCATGTTCGACTATGACCTTGAGCCGGAGGTCTACTCTTTCCGTCTGCTCGATGCCCTTGTCAAGGCCGCCGAGAAAGAGGGCATAACGGGTTGGCCTGTGCATATCAAGCTCGACACGGGTATGCACCGCCTTGGCTTTGACCCAGAGAAGGACATGGACAAGCTCATCGACAGGTTGAAGCACCAAGACGCCATCATCCCTCGTTCGGTATTCTCCCACTTCGTGGGTTCCGACAGCGACGACTTCGACGCTTTCTCTGCCCATCAGTTTGAGCTCTTCGACAAGGGCAGCCGCAAGTTGCAGGCGGCGTTCAGTCATAAGATCCTGCGCCATATCGACAACTCGGCTGGCATAGAGCATTTCCCGGAGCGTCAACTCGACATGTGCCGATTGGGGCTTGGCCTCTATGGTATCAACAGCCGCAACAACCAAGTCATAAACAATGTGTCAACATTGAAGACCACGATATTGCAGTTGCGCAACGTGCCGGCTGGCGACACCGTGGGCTATAGCCGCAAGGGAAAGATAGACCACGACAGCGTGATAGCCGCCATACCAATAGGTTATGCCGACGGCTTGAACCGTCATCTTGGCAACCGCCATTGCTACTGTCTTGTCAATGGCAAGAAAGCCGAGTATGTGGGCAACATCTGCATGGACGTGGCCATGATAGATGTCACGGGCATACCCTGTAAGGAAGGCGACAGCGTGGAAATATTCGGCGACGACCTGCCCGTTACGGTTCTCTCCGACGTGCTCGACACCATTCCCTATGAGGTGCTCACGGGCATCAGCAACCGCGTGAAGCGCGTTTACTTCCAAGATTGATTCCCGAAAGGCATATTTGTTTTCATTGGCGGCCATGATAAATGCCGCCAATGACCGACAAGGGGTATAACGCTCGATGGTGTTATACCCCTTGTCGGTTTTTATGGTGTTTATCCCTTAATGGCCTGGCCTCTTCTTATCCCCATTGGCTGTTTGCCGGCTTGTATTCGGGCACGAGCTGCCTCATGAGCGCGACAACGGCCTTTTGGTCGTATGTCGACGCTGTGGCGATGATGTTGTCGATGTCGCTTGACACTTGCGCGAATTCATATTCCCTGACCTTGGCTATTCGGATGCTCTTGTTGAATGTCGGCTCGGTGCTTTCCTCGTTGGCAAGCACCTCCTCGTAGAGTTTCTCGCCAGGTCGCAATCCGGTGTACACTATTTTCACGTCATTGGCGTTGGACAGTTTTATCATGCGCTTGGCGAGGTCAGCGATGCGTACCGACTTGCCCATGTCGAACACGAAGATCTGCCCGCCGTGTCCATGGGTGCCGGCTTCCAATACGAGCTTGCACGCTTCGGGAATGAGCATGAAGAAGCGCGTCACGTTGGGGTCGGTCACTGTCACGGGACCACCGTTGCGAATTTGTTTCTCAAAGATTGGGATGACAGAGCCGTTGCTGCCCAGCACGTTGCCAAAGCGCGTGGTGACAAACTGCGTCGTCGTCTGGGCGCTGTTGAGGCTTTGCGTGTATATCTCGCACAGGCGTTTCGAGCAGCCCATGACGTTGGTCGGGTTAACCGCCTTGTCGGTGGAAATCATCACGAACTTCTTGACCCCGTACTTCACGCTGAGGTCCGCGATGATTTTCGTGCCGTTCACATTGTTGTAGATAGCCTCAGACGGCGAGTCCTCCATCATGGGCACGTGCTTGTAGGCCGCGGCGTGGAACACGTAGTCGGGGCGGTTCGCGTCGAAGATCTTTTCCATCAGTTTCTTCTGCGTGATGCTTGCCACTATGGTTTGGCAGTCGATGTCGGGAAACCGCTTGCGCATCATCAGCCTGATGTCGTGCTGTGGGGTCTCAGCGGAATCGATGAGCACCATGTGGGCGGGGTTGAAAGCCGCCACTTGGTTCACTATCTCTGAGCCTATGCTTCCTGCCGAGCCGGTGATGAGTATGGTGCGATTTTTCAGCATCGCGCCAATGGCCTCGATGTCCACCTGTATCTCGTCTCTTGGCAGGAGGTCAGAAATCTCAATTTCCCTGAGCTTGTTGGAATCGATGTTGTCGCCCTCGTGCCATTTCTCCATGTTGCTCATTACGTAGATGTTGACATCGTTGCTGAGGAGCATGTCCTGCAATGCCGAGTCTTCACGGAATTTCCGTATCGCGGCGGGAGACACCAGCACGGAGTCGACGTCTTTCTCCTTGATAATGTCCACGAGGCTTGGGTTGTTGAGGTAAATGCGCTGTCCCATGATGATCTTGTGCTCCACCTTCTGGTATGGGGATATAAAGCCCCTCAGCCGGAATTTCTTGCCACCCACGTTGCCACGTATGGAACTTGCCAAGGCCACGGCACCGTAGTGGATGCCGTAGATCAGCGCGTTGTGCGTGGCGTTCTTGCCAAGCGCCTGCTCGTAGAGGGCCTTTATCAAGACACGCATGCCCCACATCAGGGTCGTGGAGATGAGAAACATCAGGAATACTTGCCGTCCTTCAAGGGGCACGAACGGAAGATGGAAATAATACACGGCGTAGTGGAACAACTCACCCAATATGCAGCTGAGCGCCTGCGCGTAGCAGATGCGCCGGAGGTCGTCTACGGAAGAATAGCGTATGATGCCGCTGTATGTATGGAAGACGCGAAATCCAACCAGGAAGAAAATAAGGTAAACGCCAATGGTCTTTGTCAGAGGCAGGATATTGCCCAAGGTCACGGCTCCACGGTAGTAGAACCAAAACACGAGAATGCCGGAGAGATAACCAATTATCAGGTCAGCAATGAGGACGCACCAATAGGGGAGGGCGCTCCGCGTAAGGTACCATTTAGGCAGGTTGTATCTTGTTTTCATCATTTTAGTATTTTTGTAGAATAACAATAGTGGCTCGCGGTTATTTATGCGCAAAATTACAAATTCTTTCTAAGAATCATTGGATTAGCAGTCGTTTTTTATAAGCAACTAATCAAAGTCGTTGATTCTTTAACGACAATAGAGACAATATATCTTGCCTTGGCTTTATGAAAGCTTTTGCGGGAAGAATTGTCTCTTTTGTCTCTATTGTCGTCTTTATAAAGAAATGATTACTCGCGGTTTTACTTGAAGCTCTCAACCGCTGCTTTCAGCTGCTCGTCGTTTCCTTTCTCATAGTCGGCAGGCGTGTTGTAGACCTCGATGTCTGGCTTTAGTTCCTTGTTCTCGAAGTAGGTGCCGTCCATGGCCTGGTTGCCCACCTGCGGAATGCCGAAAATCATGCCGTTCATCATGCGTTCCCACCACACGGCCGTCATGGTGCCGGCAACCGGCGCTCCCACGAGCTTGCCGATGCCCAAGGTCTTGTAGACTGCTGGGAAGCCATGGCCATTGCTGTAGTCGTCTTCGCAAATCATGACGCACGAAGGCTTCACCCACTTGTTCCATGGGTCGTAGCCGATGTATTTGCCATGGGCAATGAACTTGGCGTATTGCTTGCCCGATAGCAGGGTGCAGAGGTCGTCGTGCAGCCATCCGCCGCCATTATGGCGCTCGTCCACGATTACGGCTTTCTTCTGGCGCATGGAGTCGGAGAGCAGTTGGCTGAACACCGTGCGGAAGCTCTCGCTGTCCATCGCCTTGACGTGAACGTAGCCAATGGTGCCATGCGACAGCGAATCCACCATCTCGCGGTTGCGGTCCACCCAGCGACGGTAGAGCAGGTCGGTCTGCGCTGAGCGGCTTATGGCTCTGACGACAACATCAAAGTGCTTCTTCTTCGCGGGGTCGAACACGCTGACGTGCGTCATCTTGCCCGCCTTGCCGTCGAGTAGAGAGGTATAGTCGGAATCCTTCACTATCTTCTGCCCGTCGATGGCCTCTATGATGCAGCCTTTCCTCACGCCCGTGTTGCGCACGGCGAAAGGCCCGCGCTTGATTACTTCCTCCACTTTCAGTCCGTCGCCGTCATAGGAGTTGTCGAAGAAGAGGCCGAGGGCCGCCGTCTTCAGCGTTGCGCCTTCGGGATAATAGCGCGAGCCGGTGTGTGAGCCGTTGAGCTCGCCGAGCATCTCGGAGAGCATGTCGCGGAAGTCGTAGTTGTTGTTGATGTATGGCAGGAACTTGGCGTATGTCTTCTTGTAGCCGTCCCAGTCCACGCCGTGGAGCTTCGGGTCGTAGAACTTGTCATTCACTTGTTGCCACACGTGGTTGAAGATGTAGGCTCTCTCCTCGTAGGGGCGGTAGTTGAAGTTGGCCTCGAAGTCGATGCCCTTCTGCGAGTTCTTGGCGAGGTCTATTTGCTTTATACCGTTGTTGTAGACGTAGAGGTTCTTGAAGTCCTTGTCGGCCTCAAGCCCATAGCCCACGCTCTTCATCACAATCTCGGTCTTGTTCTCCACCAAGTCGTGCTTCCACAGGTCGTAGCCACCCTCGAAACGCGCCTGATAATACAGGGTGTCACCACCAGGGGAGAGTATGGCGTCTGCCATGTGAGAAGAGTTGACCGTGAGGCGTATGACGCGGTCGCGGCAATTGGCGAGGTCAAACTTCAGAGGTTTCACATCATTCTTTTTCTTGTCGCCGTCTTTCTTCTTGCCGAGTTTTGGCAACTTTATCAAAGGTTTTTTGGCGTTTTCCTCTTTCTCTTTCTTTTGTGCCTCGTCGTAGAGCGCGCGTTCCTCCTTTCCCATGCGGAAACGCTCGTAGGCGTCGAGGTCGAAGAACATGATGTAGGCATCGTCTTCCGCTCCCCAGCTGCCATGGCTGCGATAGCCGGCGCGGTCGCTCATGAAGAGCATGGCCTTGCCGCCGAGCACCCACTGGCCGTTGCTGTCGTTGTAGCCGCTGTTGGTGAGGTTGGTTATCTTCTGGCTTCCGTCGGCAGGCACGAGGGCTATGTCGCTGTTGTTCCATCCGCCATTGCCTATGTAGTTGGAGAGCAGCCATTTGCTGTCTGGGCTCCACTTGAACCACAGGTCGCCATCAGAGTAGCTATATTGGAACTTGCCGTCCATGAGTTGCCTCACGGCCTTCGTCTTCACGTCCACGGCCTTGAGCGCGCCACGGTCTTCGATATATGCCACGGTCTTGCCATCTGGACTGTAAGCCGGCTGCATGTCTACCAGCGACGACTTCACCAGTTGCTCCTCCTTGAGTTGGGTGGCATAGGT
>DJQL01000032.1:0-1294 GCA_002437565.1 Prevotella sp. UBA6387 | reverse complement strand
GTGACGTAGACGTCGCCATGGACCACGAAGGCAATCTCCTTGCCCGTGGGCGAGACGGTGAACTCCGTGGCACCGCTTCTCAGCACCTGTCGCTGGAGCTTGTCTGTGCCGTCGTCGGCAACAGTCGTCAGGTTGAGCTTCACGGGCTCGCAGCCCTCCTTGAGGGTGTAGATGGCGCCGTCGTAGGCGTAGCACAGCGTGCCGTCCGCGGCACGTGTGAGGTAGCGCACGGGATTGCCCTTGTAGTGGGTGAGCTGCGTCTTGGCGGTCTCGCCGACGCGGCGCTTGTAGACGTTGAAAGTGCCGTCTTCCTCGCTGAGGTAATAATATGTGTTTGCGTCTCCGCCCCACACGGGCGTGCGGTCCTCGCCCGCGAAGTCGGTCAACTTGGTGTAGTTGCCGCCCTTGTAGAGCCATATGTCGCGGCATATCGGCGACTGGTGGTGCTTGCGGAATGGATCCTCATAGCCTTTGTTGTCGTGGTAGAGCATGGCACCGTCGTTGCCCACGCTGATGTCTTCCATGGGGATGTCGGAGAAGAGGCGCATACGGCCACCGTTGGAACTGACCTCGTAGACTTGCGAGAAGTCGGCGAACATGATGCTCTTGGCCTTGGGCATGATGGATGCTTTCAGCAAGATGGTGCTGTCGTTTCGCCACGCCATGGGGTATTCGTCGCCGCTGTCGGTCGTAACCCTTCGTGGCGTGCCTCCGTCCCTGCCTACGACATAGATGTCCATGCTGCCCTCACGACTTGACGCGAAGGCTATCTGCCTTGAGTCGGGGCTCCACACGGGGTAGGCTTCATAAGCCGGGTTAGTGGTGATCTGTCGTGCCTGTCCGCCAGTGGAGGGCACCGTCCAAATGTCGCCCTTGTAGGAGAACGCCACCGTCTTGCCATCGGGCGAAATGGCTGGGAAGCGCATCCACAAGGGGTTGGCTTGCGCCATTGCCGACACCGCAGCCAGTGGGGCGAATAGCGCCAAGAGAATCTTTTTCATTCAGTAAGATATATTATTAAACTGTTCAAATTTCGCTTCTGCAAAAATACTACAATTATTCAAAAAATGCTTAGTTTTCGTGGAAAAGTTTAATGGAAGTGCTCTTTTTAGTGTCAAAATCACACCTAAGTGGCAAATTAATATGCAGGGTGACAAGCCAAGCCCGATAGAGTCATGAAATTGTAAATGATTATTTCCGGAATTTAACACTTCCGTGTGGCTTGTTTTAGAGGTCGAAAGGAGGTGGAAAACGCCAAGGCAAGCACGTGAAGGCGTGTCTATTCGTTTCCACA
>DJQL01000079.1:528-2699 GCA_002437565.1 Prevotella sp. UBA6387 | reverse complement strand
TCCACCTGCGTCTTGGCGTTGGCGGTCTGGGCACGCATGGCGAAGATGTCGAGAATGAGCGACGTGCGGTCAAGAACCTTCACGTGAAGCTCGTTCTCAATGTTGCGAAGCTGCTTTGCCGACAGCTCATCGTCGAAAATTACCATGCCTATCTCGCGGTCATTGTCTTCCTCGTCCTTGATATATTGACGTATCTCCTCCAGCTTGCCCTTGCCCACGTAGGATGTCTGGTTGGCTCCGCCCACCTTCTGCGTGAAACGCTTCACGGTGACGGCACCAGCAGTGTCGGCGAGAAATTCCAGCTCGTCGAGATATTCCCTTGTCTTAGCCTCGTCCTGCGATGGAGTGACCAATCCCACAAGGATGGCGGTCTCCGCCTTGCTGGCCTCAGCCTCGGAGTATTCAAATTCTTTCATTAAATATCAGTTGTATATTATCAATGCAAAGATATACTTTATATCTTATGCAAAGATACATAAAAGATGGGATACGATAAATACGTAGATGATATTTTTTTGTAACTTTGCCGCCAGTTAAATTGGGCGGAAGCCCTCAAACAAACAAAAAATGAAAACAAGTATTGTTATCTCCATGGCATTGGCCATGGGACTGGCATTCGCTCCCCTGACGGACGCCATTGCCAACACCACGGGCGTCGAGACGCTCGCCACGGCAAAGAAGAAAACCGTGAAGAAGATCACCAAGAAGACAAAGACGACGGCTAAAAAAGACTCTACGGCGACAAAGAAAGCCACCACCACGAAGAAGAAGTCTACGACCGATGCCACGACTGGCGCGTCCACGCTGACGGAGAACACTACGAAGGCGAGCAGCACGACGAATGCCGAGGGAACAGCCAAGAACGTGACGGAGACTTCATCCAACAGCCGTGGCAGCCTGCTTGGCGGCATCATCTCCGCAATAGGCGGCGGAAGCAAGGACGGCTCGCTGCTCTCCGGTCTCTCAACCATATTCGACGCCACAAAGGGCGCCACGAAAGACCGCATCGTCGGCTCGTGGACTTACACCGAGCCTGCCGTGGTGTTCTCAAGCAAGAACGTGCTGAGCAGCATCGGTGGCAAGGTGGCGGCGCAAGCCATGGAGAAGAAACTGCAAGAGCAGTTTGAGAAAGCCGGCATAAAGAAAGGCATGATGACCATGACCTTCGACAAGGACGGGAAGTTCACGCAGGTCGTTGGCAAGCACGCCTCTTCGGGCACTTACACCATCAGCGACCACAACGTGACGCTCAACTATGGCGGGAAAGTGAAGCAAATAGTGGGCACGACGCAGCTCGACGGCAACGACTTACTCATCGTGATGGATGCCTCCAAGCTGCTGAAATACGCCAACGTGCTTGGTTCGCTCACGGGCAGCTCTGCCTTGAAGTCGCTTGGCAGTGCCGTCAGCTCACTCGACGGCATGGAGATAGGACTAAAGCTCAACAAGTAAAGTCATGGACGGCGTGACCATCGTCTCCGACGACAACCCTAAGGTGCTGCTCGTGCAACCCGTCGACAGCCACGACATGGAGGAGCTGGAGACGGAGGCCGATTATCTCCGCCACAATTCTCCCCTGCCCTTCCGTCTCGTGGCTATGCGCGTGAACAAGTGGAACGAGGAGCTGACACCGTGGCCCGCGCCACCCGTCTTTGGCAAGACCCCGTTTGGCGACGGCGCGCAAGCCACGCTCGACAAGATAATGGGTCTCATCAATGAGCAATCACCATTCCCGTGCGACAACGGGCAAGCCCACGGCGATCTCTCGCGCGTGGTGCTTGGCGGCTATTCCCTGGCAGGACTCTTCGCGCTATGGGCTGGCACGCGCCAACCGTTTGGTGCCATAGTGTCGGCGTCGCCATCGGTGTGGTACAAGGATTGGCTCGGCTATGCCGAGACGCATCCATCGCTGTCGCCCCATGTTTACCTCAGCCTCGGCGACCGCGAGCACCGTTCCAAGACCGCTATCATGGCCACGGTCAACGACTGCATAAACCGCCAACGCGACTTGCTGCGCGGCCAAGGCGTGGACACCGAATTGCACATGAATCCCGGCAATCACTTCCAAGACAACGGCATGCGCACAGCCATGGGATTCACGTGGTGCGTCAACAGAATTTCAGGGCTGAATCAATAGCATTGAAAGGCCATCGGCTTCACGCTTGAATCGC
>DJQL01000079.1:0-480 GCA_002437565.1 Prevotella sp. UBA6387 | reverse complement strand
ACGCCGTGGAGCCGACGCCTGTTTTTTGTCTCGTCTTGACATCAAAAATGCTTGGTTGAATCAAAAAATCATAAGCCAGAGAGCTGGCATTAGCCATTTTCTTCGTAATTTTGTAGCAAAACCCAAAGCGCAGCGCAATATGGCATTACCAAGACTTTACCCGATAGGAATACAGACATTCGAGGAAATCATAACGAAGAACATGCTCTATGTCGACAAGACGGAGTATGTTTACCGAATGGCCAACACTGGCAAGTACTTTTTCCTTAGCCGTCCGCGCCGTTTCGGCAAGTCGTTGCTCACGTCCACTTTCAAAAGCTATTTCGAGGGCAGGAAAGACCTTTTCAAGGGACTCGAAATAGAAAAGTTGGAGAAGGAGTGGACGGAATATCCCGTGCTGCACTTCAGCATGGCGGGAGGCAAGCACATGGAGAAAGAGCAACTGGAAAGGTATCTTGACTTTATTCTGCAAATACAGGA
>DJQL01000038.1:15592-19203 GCA_002437565.1 Prevotella sp. UBA6387 | reverse complement strand
AAAAAAGCATCTGAAAGATAATAGGTTTATAGTCAGATGGTTATGAAAATAGTCAAGAATCGCGTTTTTGCGACCAAGCCGTCTGCATGATTGAAAAAAGATGATTCTTAGAAGACCATTTGTAAAATGTTTTTTCCCCCGAATGGCAACCATTTTATCCATGATTTGCGATTTTTTTTGAAAAAAGTCGTGGAAACGTTTGGTGGAGCTATTATTTTTTCATACCTTTGCATCCGCATTCCGAAAACGAGTGCTGTGAGGTCAAAGAACCAACGGATTGGAAGTTTGGGTGAGTGGCTGAAACCAGCAGTTTGCTAAACTGCCGTGCGCAATTACGCGTACCGGGGGTTCGAATCCCCCAGCTTCCGCAAAGGTTTATAACCAAAGATGGTCGGTTCATCTAACGGTTAGGATACAAGATTCTCAATCTTGGCATAAGGGTTCGATTCCCTTACCGACTACTCAACTTTTTCTTACGGCTTGGCCTTGTTCTACATCAGGCATGCGGGCAAGGCTTTTTTTAGTCTTTGAAAACCAAATGGTGGATTCATCTAATGGTTAGGATACAAGATTCTCAATCTTGGCATAGGGGTTCGATTCCCCTATCCACTACACATTAAAAGCACGGTTTCGATTCGCGTGATGTGAATGAAACCGTGCTTTTAATGTGTAGTATAGTCATAGTTGCTTTACCAATATGCGGATAAGAGGTATGGACAATACGGAGAACACTGTCGACATGAAGGTAATCTCTGTCATTATCCGCGAGTCGCGCTCATACTTCATGCAGAACATCGTGCCGAAGGCCGCCACTGGCATGGCCACGACCGTGGTGTTGATGTCGTTGACCAACTCGTTGACGCCACAAGCCTTGAGGAAAAGATACATGCCCACGGGCACGGCGACGAGGCGCAGGGCGGTGGCCACGTATACCTTGCCGTGGGCGAGCATCTTGCGCATGTTGATTCCCGCCAGCGACGAGCCTATGACAAGCAAGGAGCCCGGCACGGTGATGTTGCCCACCATGGACACTGGCTCGCCAATGACATGCGGGACATGAATGCCCAAAATCACGATTATGGCAGCGACATACGCGGCGACCATCATCGGGCTTGCCAGCATCTTCCACTTGAAACTGTGGATGGAGCGCTCGCCCTTGACGAGCATGACACCCACGGTGAAGATGAAAAACGTGTTGGGCATGTTGAGCAAGGCCGCGTAGAAAATGGCTTGCGGCCCAAATATGCTCGCCACGATGGGATAGCCGATGAAGCCCACGTTGCCAAACAAGACACAGAAACCAATCATGCCTTGCTCGAGGCTGTCTTTGCTGATGAGCTTGGGCAATGTGAAAGCCACTATCGTGAGAAGCGAATAGGTGACGAAACCCACGCACAGCAAAGGCAGGATGAAGCGTGAGTCGGGCAGCTTGTCGCCCATGACGGACGAGAGGATGAGCAACGGACAGCTCACGTCGATAATCAATGTGGACAAACGCTTGTCGAAGTCTCCGCCCATGAGCCCGCAGCGACGGAGCGCGTAACCTAAAACCACGATGGTGAACAACGTCACCATAACCTGTACGTCTTGCATGTTCTTGTTACCCTTAATAAATTCTGTGTATTGCCTTAAAGAAATCTTGTGCAAAGTTAATGTTTTTTTTAATAAGGTGATATTTTTTATGCGTATTAAAACCAAGCCCAGTCAAACCAATAACACCATATGCTCATTATGCGGAAGAAAATTTGAGTGTTTGAAATATTCTCATTATCTTTGCACAGATTATTATGGATCTTCGGATAAAGAAACTTGATAAATTCATCGCCAAGCAGTTCTTGCTGCTTTTCGCGGGAACGTTCTTCATCTGCCTCTTTGTGCTGATGATGCAGTTCTTGTGGCGTTTCATCGACGAGCTCATTGGCAAGGGCCTGTCGATGGAGGTGCTTGCGCAGTTTTTCCAGTACATGGGCCTTATGATGGTGCCGCAAGCCCTGCCATTGGCAATATTGCTCAGTTCGCTAATCACCTTCGGCAACCTTGGCGAAAGCTCAGAGCTGACGGCCATCAAGGCCGCTGGCATATCGCTGATGCAGAGCTTCCGCTCCTTGATAGTGATCACGGTGGCCATAATGGCCGTGTCGTTTTATTTCCAAAACAACATAGGGCCAAACGCCAACATGAAGCTCATGCAGCTCCTCGTGTCGATGAAGCAGAAAAGCCCCGAGCTTGAGATACCAGAGGGCATATTCTACGACGGGTTGCCCAACTGCAACATATACGTGCAGAAGAAGAACATAAAGACCGGCAAGCTCTATGGCATCATGATCTACCGCATGACCAACAGTTATGAGGACGCCGCCATAATACTTGCCGACTCGGGCATGATACAGTCTACGGCGGAAAAGAAGCACTTGCTGCTCTCGCTGTGGAGCGGAGAGTGGTTTGAGAACATGAGCGAGTCTGACTTAGGCGGAAGCGCCGCCGTGCCATATCGCCGGGAAACTTTTGTCGCCAAGAAGGTGCTGCTCGACTTCGACAACAACTTCTCGCTGATGGACGCGGCGGCACTGTCAAACAATGCCGCGGGAAAGAGCCTCTCCCAAATCAGGTTCGCCATAGACTCGCTCAACGCTGCCTACGACAGCATTGGCCGCGCTTTTTGGAACGACACAAGGCAGATGTGCTTCCCGTCCCCAAGAATATCAAAAAAAGACTCTGTGAAGCAGGTCAGAATGGCGCAATCGGGAAAGATAGACCTCGACAAGCGCCTGCAGAAGATGAAGATAGACCGACAGCAGATGGTATACTCCTCTGCCCTGAGCAGTGTGCAGAGGGAAACGTCAGACCTTGACTTCAAGGCCATGATGACCCAAAACAACGAGCGCGTGATACGCAACCATGAGCTGGAGGCGCAAAACAAGTTCGCCCTGGCATTGCAGTGCATCATCTTCTTCTTCATAGGAGCGCCCTTGGGAGCCATCATACGCAAGGGCGGACTCGGCATGCCAATCATCATCTCGGTATTGGTGTTCATCATCTATTACATCCTCGACAACTCCGCCTTCCGAATGTCCAGGCAGGGCTCATGGCCGATATGGATTGGCCACTGGCTCGCAATAGCCGTCATGTCGCCACTGGCCGTGTTCGTGACCTATAAGGCTATGAACGACTCGATGGTGTTCAACGCCGACGGATGGAGACGGTTCTTCGCAAGGCTGTTAGGCTTGAGAGCGAAGAGAAACATACAAGGCAAGGAAGTGGTGATAGAACCGCCTCACTACCGGCAAGACAACGAGACGCTGCTTGAGATAAACGGCGAGGTGATGCAATACTCGCGTAGGCACAACTTGAAGTCGTTGCCAAACTTCATCAAGGTGTTCTTCAAGTATGAGGAAGACCATGACATAGAAGCCATCAACACGAAACTTGAAAAAGTGATCCGCGACCTGTCGAATACTCGCGACAAGCAGGTGATGCACCTCATCAACCAATATCCCGTGCTCGCCGTAAAGGCGCATACCCGGCCATTCGACCGCAGGTGGATGAACATCGTGGCCGCGATAATAGTGCCCGTGGGCATATTCACTTACCTACGGATGTGGAGGTTCCGC
>DJQL01000038.1:6690-15443 GCA_002437565.1 Prevotella sp. UBA6387 | reverse complement strand
ATATGTCAGAATATAAATTGAGCCGTATAGAAGATGCCTTGGAAGATTTCAAGCAAGGCAAGTTCGTGATTGTCGTAGACGATGAGGATCGCGAGAACGAAGGCGACCTCATCACGCCTGCCGAGACCATCACGCCAGAGAAAATCAACTTCATGCTCAAGAACGCGCGTGGCGTGCTTTGCGCGCCCATCACCATACAGCGCGCCGAGGAGCTCGACCTGCCTCACCAGGTGAGCGACAACACCTCGATGCTCGGCACGCCGTTCACCATCACCGTGGACAAGCTCGAAGGCTGCACCACGGGCGTGTCTACCCACGACCGCGCTGAGACAATTCTCGCCCTGGCCGACCCAGCGTCGACACCGCAGACCTTTGGCCGTCCGGGACACATCAACCCTCTCTATGCACAGGACAACGGAGTGCTGCGCCGCTCCGGACACACCGAGGCTGCCATAGACCTCTGCAAGCTATCAGGAATGCGCCCGGCGGGAGCCCTGATGGAGATAATGAACGACGACGGCACCATGGCACGCATGCCGCAACTGCAAGAAAAGGCGAAAGAGTGGGGCATGAAAATCATAAGCATCAAGGATCTCATCGCCTATCGCCTGAAACACGAGTCGAGCATCGAGGTGGGCGATGAAGTGGACATGCCAACGGTGTATGGCCATTTCAGGCTCATCCCTTTCCGCCAGGTAAGCAACGGCTTGGAGCACATGGCTTTGGTGAAAGGAGAGTGGAAAGAAGACGAGCCAATACTCGTGAGGGTTCACTCGTCATGCGCCACGGGCGACATACTCGGAAGCATGAGGTGCGACTGTGGCGAACAACTCCACAAGGCTATGCAGATGATAGAGAAAGAAGGCAAGGGAGTCGTGATATACATGCAGCAGGAGGGTCGCGGTATCGGCTTGATGAACAAGATAGCCGCTTACAAGCTCCAGCAAGAAGAAGGGCTTGACACCGTGGACGCCAACGTCCACCTCGGATTCAAGCCCGACGAGCGCGACTATGGTTGCGGAGCGCAGATGCTGCGTCACCTCGGCGTGCACAAGATGAGGCTCATGACCAACAACCCGACAAAGCGCGTGGGCCTCGAAGCCTACGGACTTGAAATAGTGGAGAACGTGCCAATAGAGGTCGAGCCGAACAGGTATGACATCAAATACCTGCGCACCAAGCGAGACAGGATGGGGCATGACCTGCACCTATAACAACAACTAAAAGCTTTGGTGTTAGGCTTTGTTACCATGTTGTTAACAATAAGTGACTTTTTTGTTTCAAGCGAGTAAAATTTCATGGCTTTTCTTCGTTTTAATAAATAAAATACTTACTTTTGCAAACAATATGGTAGGCTAACTGCCGTTTAAATACATATATAAGTATGCCACAATTGTCAGACCGCCTAAACAGGCTTGCTCCCTCTGCGACGCTCGCGATGTCGCAGAAGAGCAGTGAAATGAAAGCACAGGGTATCGACGTCATCAACATGAGCGTCGGCGAACCCGACTTTATGACTCCGGACCACATCAAAGAGGCAGGCAAGAAAGCCATTGACGACAACTACTCGAAGTATTCACCCGTGCCAGGCTACATGGACTTGCGGGAGGCCATCTCCGAGAAGCTCGCCAAGGAAAACAACCTCTCATATTCCGCCAAGGAAATAATTGTCGGGACTGGCGGCAAGCAAGGCGTGTGCAACGCCATACTCGCACTTGTCAACCCCGGCGACGAGGTTATTATCCCAGCTCCCTATTGGGTGAGCTATCCGCAGATGGTGAAGTTGGCAGGCGGCACACCAGTGACGCTGCGCACTCCGCTTGAGAGCGACTTCAAGCTCACCCCAGAGCAGTTGGAGGCCGCCATCACGCCAAAGACAAAGATGCTCGTCATCTGCTCGCCAAGCAACCCTACGGGAAGCGTCTACACCCAGGACGAGCTCAACGCCCTGGCTGAGGTGGTGAAGAAGCACGACGGCATGTACGTGCTGTCGGATGAAATATATGAGCATATCAATTATGTGGGCTTCAAGGCAAGCATAGCCTCCGCGCCAGGCATGAAAGAGCGCACGATAATCTGCAATGGCGTGAGCAAGGCCTACGCCATGACGGGGTGGCGACTCGGATGGGTCGCGGCTCCAGAGTGGATTGTCAAGGGCATGAACAAGCTGCAGGGACAATATACCAGCGGCACCAACGACGTGGCGCAGCGCGCGGCTTTGGCTGCTTACAAGGGCGACCAGCAATGTGTCGAGGACATGAGGGCGGCCTTCCAGCGCAGGCGTGACCTCATAGTGAAACTCGCCAAGGAAATTCCTGGGCTTGAGGTCAACGTGCCGCAAGGAGCCTTCTATCTCTTCCCACACTGCAAGAAGTTCTTTGGTAAGGGTTATGGCGAATACAAGATTAAGACCTCTACCGACTTCGCCATGTACCTCCTGCAAGAGGCTCACGTGGCTACCGTGGCAGGAGACGCGTTCGGCGAGCCGGATGGCTTCCGCATGAGCTACGCCACAAGCGACGACAACATAAGAGAAGCTTTGAGGCGCATCAAAGATGCTTGCGAGAAGCTGAAATAGCCATTTCGCAAAGGTAATTAAAAAAAAGTGTGTTAAAATAAAAGAAACAAGTGACACTAATATAGAAAATTATTATCTTTGCGAGAGATTAAAGAAACAATATATACAATCAAATAAATTTATAACCAAAAATTAATCAAGTACTATGGCAACTACACAAAAAGCCGCAGCCCCCAAGGCTGCAAAGAAGTCACAAGGCTTCACGGGTATTAGAGGAGCATTCTGGATCATCGTCCTCTGCTTCATCGCTGCAATCTGCATCTTCAACCTATGGTTGGGTAATGGTGCTAACTTCCAGGGCGGTGACAACGCAAACGCTCCTGCTAACATCTTCGGTACAATCTACAAGGGTGGCTATGTCGTGCCTATCATCCACACATTGCTGCTCACAGTGCTCTGCCTCGCAGTTGAGCGCTACTTCGCCCTCAAGACCGCTTTCGGTAAGGGTTCTCTGACAAAGTTCGTGGCCAACATCAAGGCTGCTCTCGCAGCCAACGACTTCGACAAGGCTGAGACCCTTTGCAACAAGATGCAGGGTTCTGTCGCTAACGTGGTTCTCGCTTCACTCAACGCTTACAAGGCAATGGAGAGCGGCGCAAACGCTTCTTTGAAGAAGAGCCAGAAGGTCGCTCGCATCGAGCAGGCTCACGAGGAGGCTACTCAGCTTGAGATGCCTACTCTGCAGATGAACCTTCCTATCATCGCTACAATCGTCACACTTGGTACACTTACCGGACTTCTTGGTACTGTGACTGGTATGATTCGTTCGTTCCAGGCTCTTGCTGCCGGTGGTGGTGGTGACTCTCTCGCACTGTCAACAGGTATTTCTGAGGCCCTTATCAACACGGCTTTCGGTATCGCGACATCTTGGTGCGCCGTTATCGCTTACAACTTCTACACCAACAAGATTGATAAGCTGACATACGCACTCGACGAGGTAGGTTACACAATCGCACAGACATACGAAGCAAACCACACCGACGAAGCTTAATTCATCTTGGCCTTTTAACTTTAAATTCTTTAGTGTATGGCTAAGATTAAAATCAAAAAAGCGGACGTCTGGATCGACATGACCCCAATGTCGGACGTGATGGTGCTTTTGCTGACTTTCTTCATGCTGACATCTACATTCGTCAAGCAGGAGCCAGTGAAGGTGAACACGCCGGGCAGTGTGTCGGAAATCAAGGTTCCAGAGACAAACGTCCTGAATATCCTCGTCGGAAATGACGGAAAGATCTTCATGAGCATGGACAAGACCACTGACACTCAGACGGCTCTGTCCAGCATGGCCGACCAGTTCGGCATATCGCTCTCAGCTGCACAGCAGAAGGCTTTCCTCGACGATCCTATGTGGGGTGTTCCAATGCAGAAGCTTCAGGCTTACCTGAGCCTCGACAAGAATACCCGTCCCGCGGAGCTCAAGAACTTCGGTATCCCTACTGACTCTGTACAGGGTAAGACTGGTGATGCCGCAATGTCAGAGTTCCAACTCTGGGTGAAAGCTGCTCATGAGGCCAATCCCGATGCCAAGATCGCAATCAAGGCAGACGAGAAGACTCCTTACAAGACTGTAAAGAAGATAATGAGCGAGCTGCAGGATATGAGTGAGAACCGTTACTATCTGATTACTCAATACAAGAAAGCGGAGGATTAAAGATGTCAGCAGGAAAATCGAAACAGAAGAAGATGAATGTCCGCGTGGACTTCACGCCTATGGTGGACATGATGATGCTTCTTATCACGTTCTTCATGCTCTGTACGTCTCTCGCTAAGCCGCAGACGATGGAATTGAGTATGCCAAGTAACGATAAGAACATTACGGATCAGGACAAGACGGTGACAAAGGAATCGTATACTATTACGATCTATTGCGCTGCCGACAACCAGATTTACTATGTGGCAGGACTCGTGAAGCCAGAGGATCCTAAGTGCTTGAAAAAGACCACTTGGGGCGCAAAGGGTATTCGCGATGTCATCATCAACCACACTACCGAGGACGGAACTACGCCAACAATCGACGTGATGAAGGCCAAACAGGAACTTGACAAAAAGCATGATAATCCGGATCCAAAATTGAAAATGTCGGATTCCGTGTATAATGTCGAGCTCTCCAAAATCAAGGCAGGTGAGATAAACGGTAAGAGAATCAATACTCTGACCATTATCATTAAGGCTACTGACAACGCTACTTACAAGAACCTTGTCGATGCCTTGGATGAAATGAACATCTGCACAATCGGTAAGTACGTGATTGATAAAATTAATGATAACGACTTGAAGCTTCTCAAGGAAAACAACGTCAAGTTATAAGGTAACATAGCTAAAAGAAAGGTTAAAAAAATGGCACAAATTGATTTAACAAGGAATGGCTGGTGTGACCTTATCTTCGAAGGAAGAAACAAAGAGTATGGTGCCTACAAGCTCCGTACCCAGACAGGTTCGAGAAACTTAAAAGCCATTATTACAATTGCGGTTATCGCCGCTCTTTGCATAGTAGTTTTCTACATCAAGGCCGGATACGACGCTTATCAGGCTGCTCATGCGAAGAATGAGACTGTGACTGAAATCTCTGCACTCAACCAGCCTAAGAAAAAAGAGGCAAAGGTGGAGCGCAAGGTGCAAGTCGAGGAAAAGAAAGAAGTGGTCAAGGAAGTCAAGTCTTCTATTAAGTTCACAGCTCCTGTCATCAAGAAGGACGCTGAGGTGAAGCCTGAGGAGGAGATGAAGACCCAAGACCAGTTGATGCAGACCAACACGGCCATCGGTGCTCTCGATGTTAAGGGTAATTCTGATCAGGGCGAAATCCTGAAAGTTACGCAGCGTGTGGAGACAGAGCCTGTAAAGGCAGCTGAACCAAAGCCCGAGGTTGAGAACAAGGTGTTCGATGTCGTGGAACAGATGCCTTCGTTCCCTGGTGGTGCTTCTGCATTGATGCAGTATCTTTCTTCTAACATCAAGTACCCAGTGGTAGCTCAGGAGAACGGTGTGCAGGGACGTGTTGTCGTGTCGTTCGTCGTTGAGCGTGACGGTAGCATCACCGATGTACAGGTCGCTCGTTCGGTTGACCCATCACTTGACCGTGAGGCACAGCGTGTGGTAAGAAGCATGCCTAAGTGGATTCCCGGTAAGCAGAACGGTCAGGCGGTGCGTGTGAAGTACAACGTGCCTGTGGCATTCAGATTGCAGTAATCTTTATTTGAACATGAAATTAATATCTTACATCTTTGTAGGATTAACCATTACTTCCATCCTTATTTCTTCTTGTGGCAATAGTGGCAAGAAGGGTAAGGATGGGAGAACAGACACTTACTCGTCAGGGACTATCTCATTTGTCTCTGACGAGAGTTTTAGTCCTATTATAGAGGAAGAGCGTGAGGTGTTTCAGCATGACTATCCAGACGCTAAGGTCAATCCTATCTATACCAATGAGTCTGATGGCATCAACATGTTGTTGCATGGCAAGGCATGGCTTGTTTTCGCGGCAAGAGATTTTAAACCAGCAGAGAAACAAAGTTTGAAAGCCAAACAGTATCTTCCAACTTCTTTCAGCATCGCTTATGATGCATTGGCTTTTATCGTAAACAAGAGCAATACTGACACTTTGCTTTCCGTGAAAAACGTTCAAGACATAATGAATGGCAAGGTGACCAAGTGGAGTCAACTCGACAAGCGAAGCGGTAGAGGCACCATAACGGTTGTTTTCGACAATCCTAAGTCGAGCACCGTTCATTACATTGAAGATTCCGTCCTTGGTGGCAAGCCAATCATTAACAAGAATGTTGCGGCTGTTAATAAGACTGCTGAGGTGATTAAATATGTGGAGCAAAATCCTAACGCTATTGGAATTATTGGCAACAACTGGCTTAATGACAAGCGTGATACTACCAATCTCACTTTTAAACGCAACGTGAGGGTGATGAGTCTCAGCAAGATTCATCCTGCAACGCCGCAGAGCAGTCGCAAGCCATACCAGTATTACATTTACAGTGGCGAGTATCCTTTCATACGCACTATCTATGCCTTGCTGAATGACCCTCGCCAAGGACTTCCTTGGGGATTTGCTCATTTCATACAGGGACCAAAGGGACAACGCATTGTTATGAAAACAGGTTTGTTGCCTGTTTTGGGCAATATAAACGTCAGAGATGTTAATACCGTTCAATAAATGATATAGAATCTATAAATACATAACTTCTTTGGTTCTTTTTCGTTTATTCAGTAAGTAGAATAATAAAATCAGTAACGCTATGAACAAATATCAATTTATTTTGGCTGGTGCCTTGTTGTTTGGCTCGGCCACTTTGACAACAGCTCAGACAGACACAAAGGCTGTTGTTGAACAGGCTACTCAGATAATCAAGGCAAAGGGAGCTGACTATGAGAAGCAGGTGAAAGACCTTTATAAGGAGTACAAGAAAAATCCAAGCGCTCTTATAGCTATCGGCCGTGCTTTTTATAATAATAAGGAATATGAAAAGGCTACGCAGTTTGCCGACTATGCTTTGGCCAAGGATTCCAAGAATGCTGACGCTTTCTTGCTGAAAGGTGATGTTTGCGTTTCTAATGACGACGCTGGTGGCGCTTCACAAAACTATCAGCAGGCCATCTATTTTGCTCCTAAGAATCCAGAGGGTTATTATAAGTATGCCATGATTCTTCGTGGTCGTAATCCTGAAGATGCTGTTGCCACGCTTGAGGATTTGCGTAAGCAAGTGCCAGATTATCCTGTGGATGCCCTTGCCGCTCGCATTTATTACCACACTAAGAATCCTAACCTTCAGAAGGCAGCTGAGTATTATGGCAAGGTGGCTGATGTTACTAAGATGGAAGACAATGACATCAAGGACTATGCTACAATTGAGTGGATGCTTGGTGACAAGGACAAGAGTATTGAAGTGGCCAAGGCCGGACTCTCTAAGAATCCAAAGTGGAATACTCTCAATCGTCTTGTTTTCTGGAACTCTACTGACAAAAATTATACAGACCAGGCTCTTGAATATGCTGACCGCTTGTTCAATAAGAGTGATAGCGTGACGATTACTGCAGATGACTATGCGTACTATGGCACAGCGTTAAAGCAAGCCAAGCGTTTTGACGAGGCCGTTGACGCTTACAACAAGTCGCTTGCATCTCTTGACGCTGACGCAAACGCCATTGTTTCCAAGCCTATCCTTTACAAGAGCCTTTCTGACGTTTATAACGAGAAGGGTGACTTTGACAAGGCTCTCGAATATGTAGAAAAGTCTATTGATGCTAAGGAGAATCCTTCCTTCTCAGATTACAATAGCCTTGGAAGCCAGTATATTGAGATTGCCACTAAGCGTCACAAAGCTGGTGACAAGGCTGGTGCTATTGCAGCTTATAAAAAAGCTGATGCCACTTATGCTAAGTTGACAGAGAAATACCCAGATCAGGCTAACTTCATCAACTATGTACGTGGTAGCATTCAGTCGGCTCTTGATCCTGAGAGCACGCAGGGCTTGGCTAAGCCTTTCTATGAGGCTCTCGCTGCATCCCTTGAGAAGAAAACCGACCGTTCAGACAACCAGACAGCCATGTTGAAGACAGCTTATCAGTACATGATTGTCTACGAGTTCAACGTGAAGAAAAACAAGGCTGCGGCTAAGCAGTGGGCAGAGAAGATGCTCGCAGTTGATCCAACCAATGAGATTGCCAAGCAGGTACATGCCATGTAACCTCTTGTTTGATTGCATGCAAGCGACATAAAATTCAAGCCCTGTAAGTTTAATGTAGCGTTCATTAACTTACAGGGCTTGCTATGTAATTTTGTTTTTTGTCAGAATATGTTTACCTTTGCTCCCGCCATTATCCAGAGTCCTGGTTGTTTCACCGTGCCAAGGTCGTAATAGTGGTGGCATGTGATGTTGTCGGCCTTCACGTAAATGGTGCAGTAAGGAAGCTGGTATTGCACTTTCCCATCCAGTTTTGTGTATGGATGGTAGCCATTCATTCGCTGTTGCCAACGTAGTGACCACGACGCAGAGAGACGTTTCACTATTGGATGAGAGATGGTAGCAACCAATTTATGCCTAAGATATTCCAGCGCGTATAGCGACTTGTGTATCTCTTTGTCGGTCTTGTGAGTCTGGTTGATATAGGCATAGCCCAATGTTATTAGCCAGGGTTCATAATCATGAGGAATCATTTGACAAAG
>DJQL01000038.1:1004-6614 GCA_002437565.1 Prevotella sp. UBA6387 | reverse complement strand
CTTTTCGATTCGGCAGTCTCATACACCCAGTCTATCATGTCGCGGCCCTGACTGTAAAACGCGCTTGCCAACGCTTCGAAACCAAGCGTGCGATAGCGTACACCACCTTTTATGGTATTGTTGCGCTCCGGCCTTAACGCTATGTCACCTTTTTGAGCCGAGCTATTCGTGTATAGGTCTGTGAATGTCGGCAGTCGCATCGCCTTGTTCCAGCTGGCATACAACTTCCAGTGGTCGTCTGGTCTGAAGCTTATGTCCACACCTGGATACACGCGAAACTTGTTGTCGAGCCCCGTATTGCGGTTTGCCATCAATCCAGCCGACAAGGTAAGTCCGCCAATCATGACATCATGCTCAAGAAAAAGGCTTGTGTTAGTGCGGTCACCCATGTGGTCATAAGAGCGAGTCGTGTTGCCTATGGCTTTCCAATCACTTTCGCTCAATGGCTCGCCATAAGCGGTAGACAGGATATGCTCCTTGCGTAGGTCTGCTCCTATGGCAGTCTTTCCGGCCGCCCAACTTGCGACCGCGCTCAGAGAACCGCCATACACGTCCATGCGGTGATAGTTCTCGCCGTTTTTGGCTCCGGTCGCGCCTTTCGTCAGCTGATAGTGGTCTATGTCTCGATGCGCGTATATGGCAGGTTCAATCTCCAATGAATTAATGAATCCGCCTTTGTCAGCAAGCGGCTTAATGCCCAAGCTGACAGAGCCCATATACCTTCGCGTCCACTCATATTGATTGGGAAATCGTGCCGAATAGAACGTGTTGGCGCCATAGTCCTTTGATGTGATACCGGCTTGCCAATTGACGTTGGCAACCCTTGACGTGAATTGTCCTTGATAGAATCCGTGCCGGTTCCGGAAGTCGGAATTGGCTGTGCCACCATCGCTCTGGTTGTATCCCGCTGAAAGGGATGAGAAAAGCATGGAACTTCCCGGCGTGCCGTTTCTTGGCTTTATCAAGCTGGCCGCCACCCTTGCGTCTCCACCGAATGAACCGAAAGATCCGCCTTCGACAGTAGCTTTACCTTCACAGCCTTTCTTGCCATGGGATGAAGGTCGTGGCGTGGTCACGATGTTTATGGCTCCAGAGAAAGCAGCAGAGCCAAAAATCCTTGCCGCCGCACCCTCAAGTACCTCAATGTGGTCTATGTCGTCGAGCGAAACGGGGAAGTCGGCGGCGTTGTGTCCAGTCTGTGGCGACGCAAGCGGCATGCCGTTGAGCAGAATGGTGATTTGGTCGAAAGTGCCACCATTGATGGAAATGTCCGTCTGCACACCAAAGCCACCGCGCTGACGGACATCCACGCCTGTGGCTAATTTCAATACATCGTTGATGGTTTGCGCTTCCGCACGGTGAATGTCATCGCGGGAGATGACCTCAACGATTTTCGCTGACTGCCTTGCTGTCAGCGGAGCGCGCGATCCTGTCACTTGCACTTCGTCAATTCTCTGCTCTCCGAATGAAAGAGAGTCTGCGCCTTCCTCGCTTGGCGTTGTGGCTTTGCCGCCAGCCTTGGCGTAGGTGAGCGTTGGCACTGCAAGAACGCCTATTACAACTACTTTGCCCAAAGCGGCAAAGAGGCTGTAGCCCTTGTGGTTGAAGTGCTTGAAAACGATCGCGTCGCGTTTGTTAAACGTTTTTGTTTTCATAAGCGGCTGCAAAGGTAAGGCTTTTTCTTATGAAAACAGCCTATTTTGCCATTGCTTTCCACTTGCGGTAGCCCATTATTGCTATGACAACATACAGTCCATAGAGTGATGCCTTGAAAGGAATGCCCTTGCCAATATATAGGTAGCAGCTCACCGCGTCCACCACAATCCAGAAAAGCCATTGCTCAGTGTATTTTCGTGCAAGTGCCCAAAGGCCGACGAAGCTTAGGGCATTGGTGAAGCCGTCGAGAACAGGCACGCTGCTATTGGTGTAATGGCTAAGCACGTACCACGTGGCTGCCCATGCAGCGACAAAAAACACAATTGTTGTGGGATAGAGTCGTTTTGGCATGTTGGTGATTGGCATATCCTCACCCTCCTGTTGCTTGTGCTTGTGGCCAAACTTCCATACAATCCAGCCATAGAGAGCGGCGAAAGTGTAGTAAACAGCCATGCCAGCGTCACCGTATAGCCCATGGCTGTAATATAGGGCCACGTCGAGTGCCGGCATCACTATGCCCACGAGCCACAGCAAGATGCTCGCCCGATACTCGAGTACGATGTATATTATGCCAAGAATGGTTGTGGTTATGTCCAGCCAATGTTCTGATAAGTATTCAGTCATTTTGCGTCAAATGTTTGGTAAACTATATATGTGCCGTCGCTGTCTATCCGAAACGATGTTCCAGTGGCCTCGTTTAATGTCCCTTCCCATAGTGTCGCATATGGGTAACATTCCCATTTCAAGCCGGTTGAGCTGAGGACTTTGCATCCAATGTTGAATATGCTTACCTGCTGGCGCGGAAAGGCATTGAACACGTGCGTTCCCTTCTGTGCGGAGAACCATCCGTAGTCTGTCACCATTATAGGCTCTATTCCAAGTCGGTGTCTATATGTGGCCAGTAGCATTACGTTGGCAATGGTGTGGTCTTCTCGCTTGCCTGTAGCCCCGACATACATGATTCGCCTGTAGCTCCTGCTTGCCACATACCGTGTGGTCTTTGTGAGGTCATTGTAGTTTTGGTCTTCAACACGGTGGAAGATGCCAGCGTATTTTTCCTGCATGCCCCTGGACAGTGAGTCTCCATCGCCTACTATTGCGTCAGGAGACAGGCCGTGCTCAATGGCCGTCTGTCCGGCACGGTCGCAGCAGCACAGCAGTTTGCCTTTCCTTAGGAGCGACAATGGTATGTCGTGGGTGGGGTAGGAGCCGTTGGCGAGAATTACTGCGAAGTCGTCGCCCCAGTCGCTTGGAATTATTATGCTTGCATCTTGCATGTGAGTGGTCGTAAATGTCAAATGCCAAGCCGGTCTTTTGTCGACCCATAACCAGTGCCCAGCCTATCCATGGATTAGCCACGACACCTTTTGTGGGCCGGCACAAGACCGGCTTTGGAATGGTTTTAGAAATTCAGAGAGAGATGTGCCATCCAGTTGAAAGGAGCTGATGGTGCGAATCCTGCCTCATAGAGGTCGTCGGAGCAGTAAGCCTCCACGGTGCCATTGTCTGTCTTGCGGAAACTTGGAGCAGCCCAACCATTGTTGTCAAACTTGCTGTCGAAGATGTTGTAGAGCGTTACGCCGAATGTGACATCTTTCAGACCCAATTTCGGGAGCTTGAAGTTGTAGGCGAGGTTGACGTTTGTCGTGAAGTGAGCCTTTAAGGTCATGTCTACGCTTTGGTCAAACTTACCGTCAGCATTATAGTTGTTGTAAGCCTTGAAGTCGGTATTCGTCAGATATTGCTCGCCCACATACTGGCTTTGGATGCTTGCGTTGAAACCCTTGTAGTTGAACGTGAACACGTTGTTGAATATGAAGTCGGGTGAGAAAGCCGTATGCGTGTCGCCGAGGTTGTAGCTTGTGTTGTCATCGAGATCCACTGTCCAATCCTTGCAGATGTTGCGTGAGAATGTTGCGTTGAGATCCCATCGGAACCAATCCACTGGTTTCCACGCTCCTTCCAGTTCCACGCCCTCACGGTAAGAGCGGCCGCTGTTCTCGTTGCTGGCTATCATCTCGCCTATGTCGTTTATGGCACCTGTGAGCACATACTGGTGGTTGTAGTACATGTAGTAGAAGTTGGCTCCAGCCGTGAATTTCGGGCTCTCGTAGCGGTAGCCGAACTCCACGTCTTGCAGTTTCTCGGCTTTCAAGTGCTGCACCTCGTTGTCCTGGTAATCGTTGCGCGTGGGCTCCTTGTGGCTTATGGCGTAGCTGGCGTATATACGGTTATGCCTGTTTATCTTATAGTTGATTCCAAACTTCGGGTTGAAGAAGTCGAAGTCGTCGTGTGCCCAATATCCTTTCGTGCGGTCCTCGTCGATGTAATAGTCGCGTGGATCCTGCATGCGGTATCCCACGTGGCGGTATTGCAGGTCAATGTAAACGTTGAGTCCTTTAAGGAAAGTCCACGATTCCTTGGCGTATACGTTGAAGTCTGTCTTCCATGCCCTGTTGCGGTAATACTCATAGCCAGGATAGAACCCTTTGGCCTTCTCCTTTGTCCACAGCACCTCGCCCCAGTGGTCGCCAATGTATCTGTTCCATCCTCCGCCGAGCGTGGCCTTGTAGTTGGACTTGTTGTCGTAGTTGATGCTGGCCACTACACCGTAGAGGTCATTCTCCATTATCTTCTTGCGCGTCAGGTCGCTCTTAAACTTTTCGTCTGAGAGTCCGTAGTCCCGATAGTCCTTGTTGGCCTTGTACTCATTGTAGTAGCCATAGCCGTAGGTGTAGTGGAGCGTTACGTTTGATGACCAGTTCTGTCCGTACAGTTGACTCCAGATGGCCTGGTAGTTCATTTGGTGATAGTTGTCGGTCTGGTCTTTGTAATAGTGTACGTTGCCCTTGTCGTCATAATACTCACCGCACGAGTTGTAGCGTCTTCCGTAGAGGCTCTGCTCATATTTCGAGGCGTAGTTCCACGCGTGGTAAGTCTGCTCCGTGCCGTTCCATGTCACCAGTTTCACCATGGTGTTGTCTGAGAAATAGCCGCCTTGCATCAAGTAAGAGTTGAGCTTTGTTGATGCACGGTCCAGGTAGCCCTTGCTGCCTATGTTGGACAGGCGTCCTTGCAGTCCCCAGTGGTTGTGCAGAAGACCTGTGCCGAAGCGCACCGTCTCCTTGTGGCTGTAATAGCTGCCACCGCTTAGGTCGAGGCCGAAATACGGCTTTGCGCCTATGTTTTCTGTTTGCATGTTCAGGGTGGCTCCGAAGGCTCCAGCGCCGTTGGTCGATGTTCCGGCTCCACGTTGCAACTGCATGCTTTGCAATGAAGAGGCGAAGTCGCCCATGTTGACAAAATACACCTGTGAGCTTTCAGCGTCGTTTACAGGTACGCCGTTGGCCGTGATGTTAATGCGCGAAGGGTCTATGCCACGCACTCGTATCGATGTGTAGCCGATGCCGTTGCCTGCGTCGGAGGTGGTGGTCACAGATGGAGTCAGTGAGAGGATATATGGGATATCCAGTCCGTAGTTGAGCTCGCTGATTTGCGACTTCCTGAGAGTCGTGAAGGCCATAGGAGTGGTTTTCGTGGCCCTTGTAGATGTCACCTGAACACTTTGCAGTGTGTACGTGTTGAGCGTGTCGAGTTTTTCCGGCTTGCCTGCAATCGCTGCAACGGCCGAAAGTGACAGGCTCATAATGAAAACGGTTCTTTTCATTGATACCTTTTGTTTTTAGAAAAAATACTGAAGGGATTATCCTCTACCTACGCCGGCATTATCCGGATCAGGTTCATGGGTATGATCTCAGCCGCGGCAAAGACCGCAGCACCCCTTAGAAAGCAACCTTTGCTTTCCGGGTGCAAAGGTATAAAAGAAAAATGAAACGAAAATAAAATGTCGTGAAAATATATTTTCCTGTCGTCTCCATCGACAAGCTGGAAAAGAAGTTACCCCAGTTCGGGATAACATGGCTTGCCTAAAAGGTGTTGTCGCTATTCATAGAG
>DJQL01000038.1:0-887 GCA_002437565.1 Prevotella sp. UBA6387 | reverse complement strand
CCCATCTGGTGGCTCTTGCCGTCGGCTTTTGTGGTGGGGTGCTTCTTCCAGTATTTCGCGCCTTTCTCCTTTAGCTTGGCCGTGAACGCGGCGTTGGCCTTGTCTACGGCTTCCTCCTCTTCCTTTGAGGCGAAAGCGTGGCGGTAGCCTTTCTGCGTGTTCCAAGCCCCACGGGTGAAGTCGGGCACCTGCACTGGGATGTTGCCGTTGTCCATCGATATTGTGCCAAGCTCGGCGAGGCAGCACCATTCTGCGAGGTCATACACGTCCATGTCGAGAGGCAGACCGTGTTGGAGGCAATAGACGAGGCGGCTGTCCATGATGAAATCCATGCCGCCGTGGCCGCCGACCTTCTTTGCCATGGCCTCATACTTGGTCACTATCGGTGAGCGATACTTCGCCACCAGCGCGTCGAAGTCGGCCTTGCCCATGTAGTCGTGACCGCTCATTTCCTTCGTCGGCTGCACTCCGCTGGCCTTCATCTGCGCGCTTGAGAGGGCGTAGCCTTCTATTGGATACTTGTTGGCGAAGCCCTTCGTGCCGACCACCTGGTACATGCGGTTGTATGGTTGTGGTGTCATGGTGTTGTGCTGCACCTCTATCATCTTGCCGTTCTCCGTGCTGATGAGGGTCACGGTGTGGTCGCCATTGGCGAACTTGTCGCATTTCTGTCCCGACATCTTCTCGACCCAGGCCTTGCCGTTGATGCTCTTGGTATCCATTGCCACGAGCGTCTTCATGCGGTCGCCGCGGTGTATGTCAAGGTCTTGCGCGATGGGGCCGAGACCGTGGGTGGCATACACGTCGCCGCGGAACTTCTGGTTGTAGTCGAGACGCCAGCCGAGCTTGTCGTTGGCGTCTTTCTTCCAATAAGCGTCCCAGAACGG
>DJQL01000091.1:10139-12337 GCA_002437565.1 Prevotella sp. UBA6387 | reverse complement strand
CTGCCGTTGCCGTCGGTGAGCCTGCCCTCGTCGAGCACTTGCAGCAAGAGGTTGAACACGTTGCCGTGAGCTTTCTCAATCTCGTCGAGCAGCACGATGGAGTAGGGGTGGCGACGCACCTGCTCGGTGAGTTGTCCGCCCTCGTCGTAGCCCACGTATCCTGGAGGCGCGCCTACGAGTCGCGACACGTTGAAGCTCTCCGTGAACTCGCTCATGTCCACGCGTATCAAGGCATCCTTCGAGCCGAACATCCTCTCGGCGAGGCGCTTGGCGAGGTAAGTCTTACCCACGCCTGTCGGGCCAAGGAACATGAACGCGCCTATCGGGTGGTTGGGGTCTTTCAGTCCCACGCGGTTGCGCTGTATGGCTTTCACCATCTTCTCTATGGCACCGTCTTGCCCGATTACCACTTTCTTCAGCTCCGCGCCCATGTTGCGCAGTCGCTTGCCTTCAGCCTCGGCCATGCGTTGCACGGGTATGCCCGTCATCATCGACACCACCGCCGCCACTTCGCTCTCTGTCACGGTCTGCCTGGTTTGCGCGTCGCCTTTCTGCCACTCTTGTTGCATCAGGCGCAGGTCTTGCTCCAGTTTGGTTTGCTGGTCGCGGTAGTTTGCCGCGAGCTCAAAGTTTTGCGCGCCGACGGCTTCCTGCTTTTTCTGCTTTACCGTCTCTATTTCTTTTTCCTTGTCGGTGATCTCTTGCGGCACCTTGGCGTTCTTCAGATGCACGCGCGATCCCACCTCGTCTATTATGTCTATCGCCTTGTCGGGCATGAAGCGGTCGGTGATATAGCGGTCGGCAAGTCTCACGGCCTCTTTCAATGCGTCCTCGGTGTAGTTCACGCAGTGGTGCTCCTCGTAGCGCTCCTTGACGTTGAGCAGTATCTGCAAGGTTTCGTCCTTTGTCGTGGGTTCTACCATCACCTTTTGGAACCTGCGCTCCAGCGCTCCGTCTTTCTCTATCGACTTGCGGTATTCGTCCACCGTCGTGGCGCCTATGCACTGTATCGTGCCGCGTGCCAATGCCGGCTTCATGATGTTGGCTGCATCCATGCTGCCAGGCGTGGATCCTGCTCCGATGATTGTGTGGATCTCGTCGATGAAGACTATGATGTTGGGGTTGTTCTCCAGTTCCTTGAGCAGGGCGCGTATGCGCTCCTCAAACTGTCCGCGGTATTTCGTGCCTGCCACGATGGCGGTCATGTCGAGGCTCACCACGCGCTTGTTGAAGAGCATGGGCGATGTCTTGTGGCTGGCGATGAGCTGTGCCAGACCCTCCACAATCGCGCTCTTTCCCACACCGGGTTCGCCGATGAGTATGGGGTTGTTCTTTTTCCTGCGTCCGAGAATCTCGATGACGCGTTGTATCTCTTTCTCCCTTCCCACCACTGGGTCGAGCTTGCCTTCCGCCGCAGCCTTGGTGAGGTCTGTCGAGAAGTTGTCGAGCACCGGGGTCTTGCCGTTGCCTTGCGGTTGCGTGGCGGTGGCTTGCTGTTTCCCGTTGCCATTTCCTTGCTTTGCCGAGGGGTTGTCCTCGTCGTAATCGTCCATCTCCTCGTCTGGCAGTCCTATGCCGTCTTTCGTGGCAGGCTTGCTGAGCAGTCTCACGGCTGTCTCATAGTCGAGGTTGTTCATCTCAAGCACTTTCTTTGCCATGTTGTCGGCATTGTCGTGCAGCATGGCGAGCAGCAAGTGTTGCACGTCTACCATTTGTGTATGTTGCAGGCGGGCTTCGAGCACGGCAAGTCTCAGGATGTTGCTTGCCTGGTTGTTGAGCACGAGCTCGCTGGCGTTCACGGGTTCTGCTATCTCGTCTTCGCGCACTTTTTCCTCAAGCTCTTCCTTTATGGCTTGGCTGTTGATGTTCAGTTGCCTGAACAAGTCGGCCACGGGGGATGTCTTCTCCCTCAGGATGCCGAGCAGAAGGTGCTCTGGCCCCACGAAACTGCTGGCCAGGCGGGTCGCCTCTTCTCTGCTGAAGGCAAGAATCTCTGATACCTTTGGTGAAAACTGACTGGTCATTTATGAAGTCTTCCTTTCTTTTTTGAATTAATCGGTGCAAATTTACACTATATGGTTAATATCTGCAACTATTGTGCCAAAAAAACGTGTCGTCATTCGCATTGTGGACAAAATATGCGATGCAATGCCGTTTGTGGCTATTTTCGTGCCCTCCGGCCTTACGCTTGAATCGCG
>DJQL01000091.1:0-10069 GCA_002437565.1 Prevotella sp. UBA6387 | reverse complement strand
AATCGCGACGGCCTTACGCCGTTATCGCGATGCCATGTTTGCAGGCAGTTCTTTTGTGGTCACGAGCGTTGATGGCAGGCTCTCGGCGTTGCAGCCTTTTTTCACGGCGGTTATAAAATACGTGGCATCGGTTTTTGCCGTGGCGTTGGTGTCGTAGACCACGGCCTCGAGTTCCGCTTTCTCGCCCTCGGCCTTGTAAACGGCGTAATAGCAACCATCCACCGCGCTCCAGCTCAGTTTCCTTCCTGTCGCGGTGAGCGATTGTGGCGCGTCGGGCTTGTTCTCGTCGCCTTGTCCGAGATATGGCGCGAGGCTGATGTGTGGGAAGCGCGAGGCTATCACGCCATTGATGCTCACGGGGTTGTTCATCAGCCAATAGGCACTGTAAAGCGCCGCCCCCGACACCTTGCCGTCGGCCCGCGCCGCGTCTATTTGCTTCGCCAGGTCGTCTGCCGTGCGATACACGCTGCTCTTGGCCTTCTCGCCGAACCGGTAGAGCGCATAGCCTATGAGCAGTTTCGTCTTCGTCGTGGCGTTCTCGGAGAACCATTTCAGGCGAGGCAGGAACCATCGCTCGGTGCTCCAGTAGAGTTGCGGGATGATGACGTCGCACCAGCCACGTGCCGACCACAAGGCTATGTCGGCATACATGGAGTTGTAGTTGTTCTCATAGTTGCCTTGCGGCGATATGGAGAACACGGCGTTGGGCTTGATGGCCTTTATGGTGTCGTGCATGGCCACGATGAGCGAGTCGACCATGGCGCGCCTGAACTCTGCCACCGATGCGAATCCCTTGCCGTAGCGTCGGTATTCGGCCTCGTCTTTCATCTTCTCGCCCTTCTGCAATGCCGGGTAGAAATAGTCGTCGAGGTGAATGCCGTCCACGTCGTAGCGACGCAGTAGGTCGGCCACTATGGAACTGACCCTTTGCCTGGTCTCGGGCATGGCGGGGTTGTATACCCTCACCATGCGGTAGTCTTTCACGATGCCTTGCGGTATTCTCGGGTCGAGCTTGCCAAACTTGTCGCCCTGTCGCTGTTTCTGGTCCACGCGATATGGGTTTATCCACGCGTGAAACGACATGCCGCGTCGGTGTGTCTCGTCGATGACCCATTTCAGCACGTCGTATGTTGGTGCCTTGCCACGATAGCCCGTCACGTATTGGCTCCATGGCTCGTAGGGCGAGTCGTAGAACGCGTCGGCCTTGGGGCGCACTTGGAAAAACACCGTGTTGACGTTTAGCCTTTGCAGCGTGTCGAGCATCTGCGTATACCATGCCTTCTGCGAATCCTCCGTGAAGCGGCGGCGGGGCCAGTCTATGCCGCCTATCGTTGCGACCCACACGGCGCGAGCCTCCTTGCCAGGCATGACGAAGTTTGGCTGCTTGACTGCGGTGCCTTGCGCGAGTGTCGTGTCGTTGTTATTGTTGTTATTGTTTTTTATGGTTTTCTTGGTCGTGCCGCACGAAGCAATCACGGTGATTATCGTGGTGAGAGCCATGCCAAGAAAGACAGAGTTTCTTTTCATTGTTTATATAGTGAGTCTGTCTAATTTCTGATTAACGTTCCCGTGGGGCACACGAACCTGCAATAAGGGCGTGGCACCCATACCGACAAGACAAGGAAGAGCACGGCTACGACCGTCACCGCTATTGGAGCCGATGTGAAGAGAAAAGCCGTGAACAACTCGTAGTCCATCCATGCCGTCCACGTGCCAGTGAGCATGAGTGCCATGAGCACCACCCACAGCACCTTGCGCAACGTGTTGAGTGCCCTGCTGAGGCGTGGCGACATCCGTGGCTTGCGCCTCTTGAGCATTCCGGCGAGTTCCTGTGCGGAGCCGAATGGACAGATGTGGGCGCAATAGTAGCCATGCTTGCCAGCAAGCGGATAGACCAACGCCACGATTACCATGACGAGCGGTGCGGCAAGCGAGCCGAAGGTGGCGAGGCTTATGCCTCCGGCAAACAGACGCATGAAAAGCGCGTAGGAGACAAACGTGCCAGTCCACAGTCCAAGCACCACCACGTTGAGCGCGAGCTGGATGCGTTGCCAGCGGCGACTGTGCGAGAAAAGTGGCACGATGGCGCCGAGCAAAGCCACCATGAGCGCGGCTATGCCGCCTATGGTCCATCCATCAGGGGCCGTGGAGGCTCGCGCCGTCTCGCTGTCGTGCTTGGCAAAGGCCAGTCCGCGTCGCATGTTCTCGATGATGGCCCTCGATGAGAACGTGGCTCCCGACACTCCGTCCACCTTCTCATTGATAGCCTCGTCCACGGTCTTGCCTTGCCATTTGCCGAACAGGGTCTTTGCCCTGTCGAAGAAGTCTGGGGTCTCAGAGTTTGGCAACGCCTCTACCTTGGTCACCATGCCGTCCTTGCTGACGTGTATCAACAATGGCACGGGACCGCCGTATCCCGACACGTCCTTGGCCAATGGCCTGGTGTTGACAATGATGCCGCCGTCGGGCTGCACGCTCAGCGTGTCGCCCTGTCGCGGCGTGTCGGCGTGCTGGCTCCGTGACTCGCGCAAGTCGTGTCCGAATATCTTTCCGTCGCGCATCGTCGCTCCCGTGGCAAGCATGAGCATGATGATTGCGAGCCACAATATCCGCGCCATAAAACTTTTTCCTTTTCGCATTTTAGCCTTAATTTTTTGCAATTTGTTTGTCTCCGCGAGGCGGAGGGTCTTGTTTGTAGACACAAAGGTAATGAGTTATCCTGAAAACGCGGATAATACAGACGTGAGTTTTTTGGCATTTTAGTAAAGTTAATACGGCAAAGCCTGTGACACCATGTGGGAAAGTTGAGTATATGAAATACGGTGGACATTGAAAACGCTATTGCGTGTTTGACAAAAAGCAAGAAAAATAAGAGAATTATCACACTTTTGTGTAAAATGGTTTGAATTTAGAGAAAAAATATTAACTTTGCCGTCGAATTGTTAACAAATAGCGAATATTGCCTATGAATCACAAGATGATGATTTGTGTCATCGCTTCCTTGGCTGCCGCTCCGGTGGGGATGTTGGCAGGAAATGGTACAATCAAGAGTGTTGCCGTGCGAGAGGTGCGGCAAAACAGTTCGAGGGTGACTGGAACCGTCACCGATGCCAATGGCGTGCCTTTGCCAGGCGTGAGTGTCTACGTGAAATCGATAAAGGATGGTTGCCTCACCGATGCCAATGGCCGCTTCAGCCTGCGGCTTCCCAAGGACGGCACATACGACCTTGAGGTGAGTCTCGTGGGCATGCGGACCGTCAGCAAGAGGGTCAGCGTGCGCGGTGTGGCGACAGTGCCCACTATCCAGCTCTCCGATGACGTCTCCGAACTCAACGAGGTGGTGGTGACAGGATATGGCAATGTTCGCAAGGGAGCCTACACAGGCTCCGCCTCGGTGATGAGTGTTGACAAGCAAAAAGACCTGCCGGTCATCTCCTTGTCGCAGATGATGGAGGGTAACCTTTCAGGTATCTCAATCACCACAAACAGTGGCACTCCGGGCGCGAGTTCCTCTATTCGCATACGTGGCATAGGCTCCCTTTCGGCTTCCAACGAACCATTGTATGTGCTCGACGGCGTGCCCGTGATGTCGGGCGACCTATCCGTGAACGACATGAACACTGGCGGACTGGGCATATTGAGCACCCTCAATCCCGCCGACATCGAAAACGTCACCATATTGAAAGACGCCGCCTCAGCCTCGCTCTATGGCGCGAGAGGCGCCAACGGCGTGGTGCTTATCACTACCCGGAAAGGCGTGCAGGGCAAGACCTCGTATAACCTGAAGGCGAGTTTCGGAATATCAGACATGGCCTACAACTTCCGGCCGACAATGGGCGGTGAAGAGCGGCGCCAGTTGATACTCGAAGGTCTCACCAATGCCAACATGGATGCCGGCGAGACGGCTGAGCTGGCAAAAGAGCATGCCGAACAGGTCATAGACCGATATGCCCAAAAGCCATCCAACGGTTATGCCGACTGGCAGAAAGCCCTCTTCAGGAAAGCCTTGCAGCAAAACTACGACTTCTCGGTGACGGGAGGCAATGAAAGTTCCAAGTTCGCTGGCTCGCTCAACTATACCAACCAGCAGAACGTGGCTCGCAACTCCGGATTTGAACGATACAGCGGCCATATAAACGTGAGCAACAAATACAGGAAGCTCGACTTGTCAATGAACGGGATGTTCTCGTTGACAAGGGAGAAGCCCCTGCCTGGCGGCTACTATTACAGCAACCCGATGTATGCCTTGAAGACGGTGCTCACGCCGTCAATACCTATATACAATGAGGACGGCTCCTACAACACCAACATCAAGGAGCTCAACAACATGAACCTTGTGCAGGAAAACGAGATCAACACCCACAAGAGCCATGTGGCGCGCACGTTTGCCTCTGCCGAGGCTGGCTACACGTTCATGAAAGGACTGCGCCTGTCTACCGTGTTCAACGTGGACTACATATACAACAACGAGTTTCGCTATTTCTCACCGGAGAGTTCCGACGGAAAGAGCCCCAATGGCCAGGGCGACATTTACCATATAGAGAATCTCACCTACAACAGCAACACGCGCCTCAACTATGCCACGAAGATTGGCGGCCATTCCATCGACGTGCTCGCGGCCTACGAGATACACAAGTGGGACAAGGACTATACCGACGCTGAGGCGAAAAACTATGCCACGAGCAAGAAAAACGTGCTCAACGTGGCCAGCACGCCCGTTTCGATAGGCAACTACACCTCAGGCGATGCCATGCTGTCGTATGTGATGCGTGCCAACTATGACTACCAGAACCGCTATTATGCCTCTGCCAGCTTCCGTCGCGACGGGTCGTCGCGCTTGCACCCGAGCAACCGATGGGCAAACTTCTGGGCACTCTCCGGTTCATGGCGTTTCTCGCAAGAGAAACTTCTGAGGCCTTGCGAGCCGTGGCTCACCGACGGCAAGCTCCGCGTCAGCTATGGCGTGAATGGCAACGTGCCGTCGTCGCTCTATTCCTATTATGGCCTCTACGACGTGACATATTCCTACAACGACATGCCGGCCATGGTGGAGAGCTCGTTGAGCAACGACAAGCTTAGTTGGGAGAAGAACTACGCGTTCAACGTGGGATTGGACCTCATGCTGTTCGGCCGTCTCAACATCACCTTCGATTGGTACACGCGCACCACGAAAGACCTCTTGATGAGCAAGATGGTAGACCCGATCACGGGGTTCGGCTCAATAATGGACAACATAGGCAGCCTCCGCAACACAGGTTTTGAATTGGAGATGCGCTCCACCAATATTGACAGCAAGAACTTCACTTGGACTTCATCGTTCATGATGTCGCACAACAAGAACAAGGTCTTGAAACTCGCCGACGTGTCGCAATATTATTCTGGCAGCTATTACCTTGTCAAGGAGGGCTATTCGCTTGGCACCATTTGCCTGAGGGAGTATGCCGGCGTGAACCCCGACAACGGCCTTCCGCAATATTACAGCAACAAGGAGGTGGACGGCGTGCGCTCTCGCGAGATAGTCAACGACCCCAACGATGCCGTGTCGGTGCCCATTTGCAACATATACCCCACGGTGAGCGGCAGCTTTGGCAACACGTTCCGCTATCGTTTCGTTGACCTCAGCGTCAACCTCACCTATTCTCTTGGAGGCCATTCCTACGACGCCGGCATGTGGGCCTTGCAAGACGATGGCTATTCGTCTACGGCCCCCAAGAGCACGGAGCTGCGCCGGCGCTGGCAGAAACCAGGCGATGTCACCGACATTCCACGCTACGTGGCCGGACAGAGCTATGGCGGCTGGTGGCACTCCTCGCGCGGTGTCCACAGCACCAACCACCTGCGCCTGAAGAGCCTCGTGCTTGGCGTGAACGCTCCGGAGAGCTGGGTCAAAAGGCTGGGATTCAGTCGTGCCCGCCTGTTCTTCTCGGGCACGAACCTCCTCACGTGGGCCAAGTACGACCAGTACGACCCAGAGCTGACAGGCACTGTTGGCTTTGACATACCGCCACTCAAGACTTTCTCTTTCGGATTGGAAATAGGCATTTAAATAACACGAAAGCTACAATGAAAAAACATATATTCGCATTGATATTGATGACGCTCGGCTTGTCATCTTGTACGGGAGACTTCCTCGACATGGCTCCATCCGACCAGACCACCACCAAGGAGGCCATCACCACCGTCGGCGACGTGAAAAACGCCGTCAATGGCCTATACGCCTTGATGGCTTCCACATATTATTATAACGCGTCGATGTTTCTCTATGGCGACGTGAAAGGCGACGACATGCAGCCAACCTATTGGTCGAGCGGACGCACGGCTTACCCGTTCTATTTCTTTGAGCATTCAGCCTCCGTGCCCAACAGCGGTGGCCTTTGGGGGCGCCCTTACTACATCATACGCAACGCTTTCAACATTCTGAAGGCCATTGACGACGGCAAGGTGAGTGGCGATGATGAGCAGCTCGATGAGTACAAGGGAGAGGCACTGGCCTCAATAGCGCTTTGCTACTTCGACCTGACGAGGATCTACGGCTATCCATACGCCAAGGACAACGGTGCCTCACCGGGCGTGCCATTGCTCGACCATGCCATCAACTATGGTGAGACGGTGGAGAGAAACACGGTGGCAGAGTGCTACGACTACATAATCGACAAACTGCAGACAGCCATACCGCTGCTTTCCGATTCGCGCAACGACGGCCACATAAACTCCTACGCGGCGCGCGCCCTGCTGGCACGCACATATCTATATTGCGGCAAGAACAAGGAGGCTTTCGACATGGCCGACAAGTTGATAAGCGATCTTCAGGCCAATGGCCTATACCAGTTGGCAGACCATGACCACTATGTGGACATGTTCGCTTTCAGCAACAAGTTTGGCTCTGAGGCCTTGTTCCAGATCTCAAACACGGCGACCACGAACCCCGGGCGCGACGGCCTGTCGTATCTCCTGCACTGGTGGGGCTACGCTGCCGTAATACTTACCGACGACTTCGCCCAGATGATGAAAGACGACCCTGCCGACGTGCGCAGTCAGCTCGTGGCGACTTATCAAGACAGTGGCGACGGTGAGAACTACAACATGTTGCTGAAATACCCTGGCGAGAAAGGCTATGACGTTCCGTCGTTTGACAACAACTACACTGTGCTTCGGCTTTCCGAGGTGTACCTCATAGCGGCAGAGGCCGGATTGAAGGCTGGTGGCGACTTGCGTCCCCGAGCCTTGGCCTATCTCAACGACATCGTGAAACGCGCCAATCCAGAGGCAGAAGTGACAGATGCCGAATTCACGCTCGACCGTGTGCTCTTGGAGAGGGAAAAAGAGCTCGTCGGTGAGGGACACCGCTATTTTGACATGCTTCGCAATGGCAAGACCATAGTGAGAAAGGGCGGGAAGCATTTGCAAAACGCGCCGCAGGAAATAAACTGGGACTACGACAAGTGTGTGCTGCCCATTTCGAGAGATGAGTTCACGTTCAACCCCAACATGGAGCAGAACGAAGGCTACACCAAGAATTGACGACCATGAGCAAGCGTCCGCGAAAGGTATTTGACAACTTGTTGGTGGACGGAGATGATTTTGACCAAATCTAATAAAAAGCCCCTAATGGGGCAAAAATAGGGGGCTTGTAGAAAACAAGCCCCCCTATTTATTATAGGATGCACGAAAACGCTGGATAGAGTCAGTGCGTGAAATGGCTGCTAACCTCTTGTCTTGTAAATAGTTTTGCGCCTTCGGCGTTAAGCCGTGAAAGATTTTAACAATTTTGTAGTACCTGATTATCAATGTTTTGATAATTTTGTCATACCTTTGCAAAAACAACTTATGCTGACATAAAAAAGAAATAATATAGCCGTTAAACCGAAACAGTGCGAAACGTCACTCTTTCAAAATGCGCTTAAACATAATACTTTTATATTAATACTTAAACCAAATCAAAAGATGAGACATTATGCCTATTTCTTGGCCGCGTGCCTTACGCTTATCTCGCTGGTCTGCTCCTGTGCCATGGACGACAAGGCCGATGAAGCTACGCCGAGACTGCGAGTGAGCCAAAAAACGTTGTCTGTCGTGAAGACAGGAAAACTCAAGGACGGTACCGCCGCCACGTTCCAAGTGGCCGCCAACAAGGGCTACCGCATCACCAGCGATGCTGAGTGGCTTTCCGTGGACAAGCCCGAGGGCATCGGGCTCGTGGACGTGGCAGTGGCTTGCCAAGAAAACAACTCGGGCGCGGAGCGCTCGGCGAGCCTTTACGTCACCGCCGATGGCGGTCTTAAAGACACCGTGCTCGTCAGCCAAAACCTTTTCGACCCAAACGAAGAACTTAAACATCGCACGTTCTATTCCGAAGACTTCTCGTGGACGGAGCCTATAGCTGCCGCCAATGGCCTGAAAGATCCCGTGGGCGATCCCGACAATGGTTACACGCGCATGGAGGTTACCAAGCCCGCCGTTGCCGACGCATGGGCCGCTTGCGGCCTGACCGATTGGTACAAGACAGTCTTAAACCCAAATGGCGCCAACAAGATCAACATCCAGAACGGCTATCTCTGCTTCAACTCCAACGCCACTTTCAACACGGGTGTCATTCTGCCAGCCTTTACAGGCATCTCCGATGACGAGACGGCAGACGCCACGCTCACCTTCCAAGCCGTGCCAAACATTGGCTCGAAAGGCGCCGACAACGTGCCGCTC
Organism: Prevotella sp. UBA6387; assembly: GCA_002437565.1. GTDB lineage: Bacteria > Bacteroidota > Bacteroidia > Bacteroidales > Bacteroidaceae > Prevotella. The sequence continues at coordinate 1,369 of DJQL01000091.1, read as the reverse complement.
GTAGTGGAAATCGTGTCAGGCTCGGGCTCCCTCTCTGAAACCTCTGACTTGCAGTCGGTCACGGTAGACATTACCAATGAAACCACATGGGCGACGCAGACGCTCAGCCTTTATGGAATAGACTCGACCACGCGCATCGCCATCCACACCGCCGCGCCGGCAGGACAGAAATATTGCCGCTGGTACTTGGACAATATCTTGGTGAAAGAGTAGCCTTCGTAAGCCTTTTCGTTTTTCCCTATTTCAGAACAAGAAACCATTAATAAATAATGAATCTAAATCAACATTCTCCCCGTCTTGCGGTTCTCTCCTTGCTGATGGGCAGTTCATTAGTCCTTTGGGCTGGTACGCCAGTCAAGATTACCGGCAGCGTGAAAGACACTAATGGCGAACCCCTCGTGGGTGCCACGGTAGCTGTGCCAGGCTCATCCACGGGCGCCGTGACCGACATTGATGGCAAGTTCACGCTGACCGCCGACCCCGACCGCGAGCTCACCGTGAGCTATGTGGGCTACACCTCGCAGAAAGTGAAGCCGGGCAAGAACCTCGTGCTCAACATAGTGCTCAGCACCGACCAGCAAACCTTGAAGGACGTCGTGGTGGTGGGCTACGGCACGCTGGACAAGAAGCGCGTCACCTCTTCCATAACATCCATCAAGGGCTCTGAGCTCGTCAATGGTCTTGGAGGCTCCACCATAGCCACCGCCTTGCAAGGCAAGGTGAGCGGCCTCACCATCTCAGGCTCGTCGTCGCCAAACTCATCCAACGGCTACCAACTTCGTGGCGTGGCTTCCGTCAACGCTGGCAAGGGACCCCTCGTGGTCATAGACGGCGTGCCTGGCGGTGACCTCCGGATGATAAACCAGGAAGACGTGCAGAGCATCGACGTGCTGAAAGACGCTTCCGCGGGAGCGATTTATGGCACGCGCGCCGCGGCTGGTGTCATCCTCGTGACCACGAAGCAGGCCAAGGAAGGCAAGGTGCGCGCCACGTGGACCACGGAGCTGTCCACGGAAACCGTGAGGAAGAGCCTCGACATTCTCTCGTCTAAAGACTACATGGCCTACGGCATAGGCCAAGACTATGGCTACGACACCGACTGGTATCGCCAGCTCGTGGACGACCGCCAGTTATCGCAGCGCCACGTGCTCTCGCTCTCTGGAGGCTCGAAAAACCTTCAGGTATACTCATCGTTGATGTATTCAGACCAAAAAGGTATCGTCATCGGCGACGGCAGGACCGACTATTCTGGCCGCATGAACGCCAAATACAAGATGATGGACGGCAAAGTGGAGTTGATGTTCAAGGCCCAGTATCGCCAGGCCGACCGCGACCGTCGCAACGGCACAAGCACTTTTGAGCAAGTCAT
>DJQL01000112.1:4322-7144 GCA_002437565.1 Prevotella sp. UBA6387 | reverse complement strand
TATTGGTCAAGGTGGTACAGCTCTATTATGTTGATTATGTTGTCGGCATATCGTGGGTTCGTGGCGTAGCCACACGCCTTCAGTCCTCTCGCCCAACCGCGATAGTCGGTAGAGCCAAGCTGGAAGAGCATGGCGTAGCGTTGGTTGTTGCGCAGAAACTTGCTGTGGTCTTCATAGCTTTGCTTGGCGTTGTCGTAGGCGCGGAAACATTCGCCCACGGCATCGTCGTCGGCGTTGATGGAACGCCCCGGCCATCCATGGCATTTTATGCCGAAGTGGTTGTTGCCCACCGTGGCAAGGCGGCTTTGCCCAGCGCGGCTCTCGAAGAGTCCCTGGGCCAGGGTTATGCTCGCCGGGATGCGGTAGCGTTGCATTTGCTCTATGGCCAAGTCCTTAAACTGGTTGATATATAGCATGTAAGCCGTGTTTTGCAACTGCTGTGCGCATGCTCCGGAAAGGCGTACGCAAAAGGCGAGCAACAATAAAAAATATCTTAGGTAATGCATTTGTTCTTTGACGCGTGAGAATCTATTTTGCAAAGTTAGTAAAAAAGAATGACTAAGCGCCCAAAGAACACAAAAAAACCGCCTTAGGTAAAACCCAAGGCGGAGTCTCTCAATTTTTTAATTTCGTGCTAACGAAGAAGCTTGGCTTACTGAGCAGCAGCAGTGTCAGCGGCAGCAGTGTCAACAGCAGCTGTGTCAGCTGTATCAGCAACAGCAGTTGTGTCAGAATCAGCTGCAGGAGCTGCGCTCTGATTCTTGTTACCACATGATGCGAAAGAGATAGCTGCGATAGCCACGAACATTAAAACTAATTTCTTCATTTTCTTTGCTTTTTAAATCTGTAAAACAATCTGTTTATTAACAACGGTGCAAAGGTAGACATTTTTTCAATACGTTGTTCTTTTTTTATCGTTTTTTTTTGTCCTTTTCAGTAACTTTTTTGCAACGCATTGAAAATCAATAGTATATGTTTGTGAAAAACATTCGAGTTTTTGCGCTATTCTTTTATCAAGCCCTCCTGTGTGCCTTAACAGTAAGACAATTATACAGATAAGATACAAAACTCTTATAATAATATAATGTGTAAGTCTGAATAAAACCGTACCTTTGCATGAAAATCAGATTATAGCATGATAGATACATCGGCCTTCCAAGGCAAGAAGGCAAGGTTTTATACATTAGGGTGCAAGCTAAATTTCTCCGAGACTTCCACTTTCGCCAAGCTCCTTGGCGATATGGGTGTCGTGGAGGCCGAAGACGGCGAGAAGGCAGACATATGTCTTGTCAACACCTGTTCGGTCACGGAGATGGCAGACCATAAGTGCCGGCAGTCAATCCACCGCTTGGTGAGGGAGAACCCCGGTGCCTTCATGGTGGTTACGGGGTGCTATGCGCAGCTCGACTCAGAGAAGGTGAGCAAGATGGATGGCGTGGACCTCGTGCTTGGTTCCAACGAGAAGGCGGACCTGATACAATATCTTAACGACGCATGGACGCGCCCTGCGGATTCTGGCGTTGACGGGCACAGGCATATCTTCCATAACGTGAAGACAAAAGACATCAAGACTTTCCAGCCCTCTTGCTCGCGAGGCAACCGCACGCGCTACTTCCTTAAAGTGCAGGATGGATGCAACTATTATTGCACTTATTGCACCATACCGTTCGCGCGCGGCAACTCGCGCAACCCGTCGATAGCCTCTCTCGTGGCCCAGGCTGAGCAGGCCGCGTGCGAGGGTGGCAAAGAAATAGTGCTCACGGGTGTCAATATCGGTGACTTTGGCGAGACCACTGGTGAGAAGTTCATCGACTTGGTGAAAGCCCTCGATGGCGTGGAAGGCATCAGCAGGTTCCGCATCAGTTCAATAGAGCCCGACTTGATTAGCGACGAGCTGATAGAGTATTGCGCCGGGAGCCGCGCGTTCATGCCTCATTTCCACATACCCCTTCAGAGCGGCAGCGACGAGGTGCTGCGGCTCATGCGTCGCCGCTATTCGAGAGACCTGTTCGCGCACAAGATAGAGCTTATAAAACAATTGATGCCCGACGCTTTCATCGGTGTCGACGTGATGGTGGGTTGTCGTGGCGAGACTCCTGAGTGTTTTGAGGACAGCTACGCTTTCCTCGACTCCTTGCCTGTGACCCAGCTCCATGTGTTTCCTTATTCGGAGCGTCGTGGCACGGCGGCGTTGCGCATCAACTACATCGTTGACGACAAGGACAAGAAAGACCGCGTGCACAAGTTGCTGAAGCTGTCAGACGAGAAGACTCTCGACTTCTACGCGCGGCACATAGGCAAGGAGGCTGAGGTGCTCTTCGAGAAGTCGGCGCACGGCAAGGCCATGCATGGGTTCACGAGAAACTACATACGTGTGGAGCTGCCGCCTTCTGATGACAATGACCGCCTCGACAACGAGATAGTGAAGGTGAAATTGGGAGAGTTCAATTATGCCAAGAACGCGCTGAAAGGACAACTGATATGAAGACTGCGATAGTGATTCTTAACTGGAATGGCAGGAAAATGCTGATGGAGTATCTGCCCAATGTCGTAAAATACTCCAAGGACGACGCGGAGGTATGGGTGGCCGACAACGCCTCTACAGATGGTTCTCTGGAGATGCTCGCCGAGCGTTTCCCCATGGTGCGCACGTTGCGGCTTGATCGCAACTATGGCTTTGCCGAAGGCTACAACAGGGCCTTGGCTCGAATAGAGGCGGATTATTACGTGCTTCTCAACTCCGACGTGGAGGTCACTCACCATTGGCTCACTCCGTTGGTGGAATTCATGGACGCCCATAAGGACGTGGCGGCGTGCCAGCC
>DJQL01000112.1:1583-4171 GCA_002437565.1 Prevotella sp. UBA6387 | reverse complement strand
GGCGCGTGCCTTTTCATAAGGGCAGAGGATTATTGGAGAGTGGGAGGCCTTGATGGCAGGTTCTTCGCCCATTGCGAGGAGATAGACCTGTGCTGGAGGCTTAGGCAGCTGGGCAAGAGGGTAGTGTGCTATCCGGAGAGCAAGGTTTTTCACGTAGGTGGCGGCACGTTGCCAAAGGCAAACCCGATGAAGACTTTTCTCAACTTTCGCAACAACCTCACGATGCTGTACAAGAATCTTCCCGATGACGAGTTGCGCCATGTCATGAGGGTGAGGTTGCTCCTCGATTGGCTTGCCGCTCTCGAGATGCTCTTGCTCAAGCGGAATTGGGGCGATTTCAAGGCTGTCATTCGTGGGCGGCGCGCTTACAACGAGTGGAAACACGACTTCGACAAGGACAGGCATGAGATAGCTAAGTCGCGACGGCTCAACCCCGTGCCAGAGCGCAAGCCATTCTGCATTCTTTGGCAATATTATGCCAAAGGACGAAAATTTTTCAGCCAATTGTGAATAAGCCGTCCGCAACCAATGATGGTTACAAATAATAAAGCCTCGCTATCACGTTGATAGCGAGGCTTATTTGGTTTTGGAAAACCTTCTTTTTTGATGGATATCCTTGGTGGATATTACTTGCGCAGGCCGAGAGCCTTTACGATGTTGCGGTAGCGGTTGATGTCGCGCTCCTTAAGATAGGTGAGCAGGCGACGGCGCTTACCGACGAGCTGAGTCAGCGAGCGAGTGGTCACGAAGTCCTTGTGGTTTGCCTTGACGTGCTCTGTCAGGTGAGAGATACGATAGGTGAAAAGCGCGATCTGTGCCTCTGCTGAACCTGTGTCTGTGGTGCCCTTGCCATACTTGCCGAAAATCTCAGCCTTTTTCTCTTTGTCTAAATACATTTTGTTGAAATTGATTAATTTTTTGCGCATCAATGACATCCTTCCGCCGCCTGTGGGCCTTAATCACAACCCCGACAGCCTCGAATGCTCCGGCTTCTCCGGAAATGCGGTTGCAAAGTTACTAAAAATTCGGCACTTAGCAATGCTTTCATATATTTTTTTTGTAATTTTGCACCCATAATACAATAAGAATAGCATTTATTTTAAGGTAGAAACGATGCAAGACATTCGTAACATTGCAGTGATTGCGCACGTCGACCATGGTAAAACCACATTGGTCGACAAGATGATGCTCGCCGGAAAGCTTTTCCGAGATGGAAAGGATGACAGTGGCGAGGTGCTCGACTCCAACGATTTGGAGCGTGAGCGAGGGATAACGATTCTTTCTAAAAACGTCTCGATAAAGTGGAAAGGAGTAAAAATCAACATTCTCGATACCCCGGGTCACTCCGACTTTGGCGGTGAGGTGGAGCGTGTGCTCAACATGGCCGATGGTTGCCTCTTGTTGGTTGACGCTTTTGAGGGTCCAATGCCACAGACACGTTTTGTGCTCCAGAAGGCATTGAAGATTGGATTGAAACCTATCGTGGTCGTCAACAAGGTTGACAAGCCCAACTGCCGTCCTGAGCAGGTCTATGAAATGGTGTTTGACCTCATGTGCGACCTCAATGCCAGCGAGGATCAGCTCGACTTCCCTGTGGTCTATGGCTCTGCCAAGAATGGCTGGATGGGCCCAGACTACAAGAAGCCAACAGACAATATCGATTATTTGCTCGACAAGATTGTTGAGATTATTCCGGCTCCAAAACATTTGGAAGGCACTCCGCAGATGCTTATCACTTCGCTCGACTATAGCAACTACACTGGTCGTATCGCCGTTGGGCGCGTGCATCGTGGCACATTAAAGGATGGCATGAACATCACCATCTGCCATCGCGACGGCTCACAGGAGAAGACCAAGATCAAGGAACTTCACACTTTCGAGGGCATTACCCACAAGCGCGTGGACTCTGTTGACAGTGGTGACATTTGCGCCGTCATCGGCCTTGAGCACTTTGAGATTGGTGACACAATAGCCGACTTTGAGAATCCGGAGCCATTGCCTCCTATCGCCGTCGACGAGCCTACTATGTCGATGCTCTTCACTATCAACGACTCTCCGTTCTTCGGTCGCGAGGGCAAGTTTTGCACCTCTCGCCAGATCAACGACCGCTTGATGAAGGAGCTTGAGAAGAATATCGCCCTGCGCGTGGAGGCTGTCGAGGGATATACCGACCGCTGGATAGTGAAGGGACGTGGCGTGCTCCACATCTCTGTGCTCATCGAGACAATGCGTCGCGAGGGTTACGAGCTGCAAGTCGGCCAGCCACAGGTGATTTATAAGGAGATAGATGGCCAAAAGTGTGAGCCTGTCGAGGAACTCGACATCAACGTGCCGCAGGAGTACTCATCGAAGATGGTCGACATGGTGACACGCCGTAAGGGAGACCTGACCGGCATGGATACCGAGGGCGACCGTGTGAACATCACATTCGACATTCCATCCCGTGGTATCATAGGTCTTCGCACCAACGTGCTCACTGCCAGCCAAGGTGAGGCCATCATGGCACATCGCTACAAAGAATATCAACCATACAAGGGCGAGATTGTGCGTCGTACCAATGGTTCCATGGTGTCAATGGACACGGGCAC
>DJQL01000112.1:0-1434 GCA_002437565.1 Prevotella sp. UBA6387 | reverse complement strand
CTCACCAACGTGCGCGCGAGCGGGTCAGACGAGAAGGCGCACATCGTGCCGAAGACTGTGATGAGTCTTGAGGAGTGCCTTGAGTATATCAAGGGCGACGAGTATGTGGAGGTTACGCCGAAGTCGATGCGTATGCGCAAGATCATACTCGACCACTTGGAGAGAAAGCGCGCCAACAAGGACTAAACATTCGCGAGTCTACTGAACGACATTAGGATAGAATTCCTTTCAAATATATAATCCTCATTGCCCATGACGGAGCAGTGAGGATTTTTTCGTTTCACACCCAATGCATCTGGCTATTCAGGTCACGGACTGGCACAGGGCCCGCCCCTGCTGCACATCGCTTATTAATCGCCGCGTAGCGAAAAGCGTAGTAATCTTTGCGATCTTTTGAATCCGCGTGAAACTGAAAATCCCTCCATCATTGGCCTGGACGGCAATGATGGAGGGATTGTTTTCCTGAATGCTACTTTATGGGATTGCTTTGTGTCATTACTTTATCAATCCGCGCCTCGTGAGTTTAAGTGGTGCCTTGCGGAAAGCCTTGGCACTGCGGCGCAATGACTTGGCGCCCGACTCCTCGTCGGCTTTTATCAAGACAGGGTTGCCAAACGATAGCAAGCCGCCGGCGTAGTTGTCGCCGCTTACCTCGTTGGCCTTGAACGCGTCGATGCTCAAACCGTTGACCTGGGTGTTGGCGTCTATCGTGCCATCGTCCTTAAACTGGCCCATGGTCGTCTTGCTCTTGTCGTCATATACAATCTTGGCGGAATATGTCACGCTGTTGCTCCAATAGACGTAATCGTCCTTAGTTGTCAAGTCGGCAAAGAGGTAATATGTGGCCTTGCCCAAGGTGAAAGGTCCCATTGGCGTGCCGCCGGCTATGGTCAGCGTTGATGAAGCGTCGTTCCATGTCACGTTCATCGACAGTGCAAGCTGTGGGAAGTAAAGCTCCTTGGCTCCACTCTTGTTTTCCCTGAAGTCGACCATGGTGCCGTAGGTGATGCCCGCGGCCAGGCTGTCGCCATCGAGCAGGTAGTATTCGCCGGCGATGTCGGTGTTGAAGTCTGCCTGGGTTACGCTCGACGTGTAGGTTGTGCCATTGCTCGTGGTGATGGTCACCGTGGCATAGCGAGGATGCCCCGTGGCGTTCTCCGCGGCCTCCAATGAGAGCTTGTCGCCATCCACCGTGGCCTTGAGCCAGTCGGCGGTGCTGGTCACCGTTGGCGGAACGTCCACATCCATGTCGTAGGTCTGTGTCTGGGCCTTGTCGGAGAGCAGGAGGGTCTGCGGCAGCGTCGTGGAGAACACGAAGCCATGCTGGTCGAAGTCGACGATGACAGAGTCCGTTGGGTTCGACTTCACCACCACCGTGGTGTGTCTCGACTGCTTGCTGTTGTTGCTTGCGGCGGCCACGAACACGGAGTTGGT
>DJQL01000148.1:3935-19846 GCA_002437565.1 Prevotella sp. UBA6387 | reverse complement strand
CGGCCACGAACACGGAGTTGGTGGCCTTGTCTGTTTTCACGGTGACCCAGTCCACGTTGGCGTATGCCGACGTGATGGGCTTGTCCACGGTGAGGGTGTCCTCGCCTCCGGCGGCTTTGAACGTAGTGCCTGTCACCGACACTACCTTGAGCTGACGGTTGCTCTCTATCATGTCGTCTGTGGGGTTGTCCTTGCACGAGAACAGGCTCAAGCCGCCCATGCACGCCACGGCGATTATCAGTGTCTTTATGTTTTTCATAGTCGTGATGTCTTGTTAGTTGATTTTGGTCAGTGTAATTGGTCCTACCAAGCGGTAGTCGCCAGGCTGGATGTAGAGAGAGCTCATACCCTTCGCGCTACCCACGCGAGTGTTGCTGCTTGGCGTGCCTGAGAACAACACGAGGATGAACGAGTCTGTCGTGAGGCCGGCGTAATCGTTAGGCTCGAATGTCAGCACCGTGCCTTGCTTGCTGAGGTCACGGGATATGACCATTCCGGCATCGGTAGACCACGTGTAGTAGCCTTCTCCAAAGGCGTTCCATCCGCAGAGCCACAGCTGGTTGCCGTTCACGTCGAAGAGGTGCTGCGTGTTGAGGTTGAGTGTTCCCGTGGACTTGTCGTAGGTGAGCGTGAGGTCGAAGTTGGCGTTCATGCCCTTCAAGAGGTATGTCTTGCCGTCGCCGGCTGGCACGAGATGCAGGGTCAGCTTGCTTGCGCCCCAATAGGTAGCCATGTTGTAGTCGCCAGCAAACTCGCCGTACTTCATGTAGTTCTCTGGCACCATTACGCTCAGCTTCATGCCTTGCGCCGTGGTTCCCTCAGGGGTGAACGACATGTCCTCGGTGTTGTAGTTGAGCTCTTGCAGCGACTTGCCGTTCACCTCAAGGGGCTTGGCGAGCGTAATGCCCTTCGTGGACACGTAGTAAGGTATCTTCTTGTAGTCGCCTTGCTTGTTGGTGAACGTGAGTATGCGGTCGTCGCTCAGCGAAACGTCGCCCAGCGTGTCGTTGCCTTCTGTCAGCGCGAAAGTCATCATCAAGTCGTCGTCCATTTGCTGCATCTTGTTGATCTCGTCTTCCCAGTTCGTAGACTCCGCCACGCGGGTCATCACCATGTGGTTGCCCCATTTCTTGCCACGCAGGTAGATAGAGTCGTTGGTCGTGCGCATGATCACGAACTCATAGTCTTGCTGCTCGCCATCGTCGTCGTCCATGGAAGGCTCGGCGAGGTAGTGGAATATCTCGTTGAAGGTGTTCACTGTCAGCACTGGTCCCTGGTCGGAAATGACGTCATAGCTCGACGTGGTTTTCATGTCGGCTGGCGCGATGTCGCTGCTGACGGTCACCTTGTCGTTGGCGAACTTCATGAAGTAGGTGTATCCGCCACCGCTATATTCTTCTCCTGTCCACAGGTGCAGTTCCCATCCGTTTGAGGCTGACTCAAGCAGAGTCTTGTCAGCCGCCACGCTTTTCTCCAAGCGCTCAGCCGCCGGCTCGCCGAAGAGCTCGGTATCGTCGTGCAGTGAGCAAGCCGACAAGCCTACAACGGCAGCGCCTATAAGTATGCTGTTTATAATCTTTTTCATGGTTTGTGTCTTTATTCTAATGTTGTCAAATCGAGTGAGCTTATCTCAGAGGCCCTGCGCTGCACTATGTCGCGCAACTTGTCGATGTCAAGTCCCCACGAGTCTTTCATGTAGCTGCGCACCATGGTCAGCTTCTTGTTGATGAGCGCGCCGCCTTCGTCTCCTGCGTCCTTGATGATGGCATCCCACTGCTCAGGCGAGTCGGTGACATAAATCGACATCATCTCGGCGAAGTCCTCTACGGGCTCGCTCATGGCGTATGGGGTGACGAATCCCGCCGTGTGGGCTTCATGGTCTGTCATTTGATACCAGTCGCCGCTCACGTATCCGTCCTCTGTGATGAGCTGATAGCTGTCGCTATAGTTCTTTTTCTGGTTCAGGATATGCGTGAACTCGTGGTGCATGGTGTGGAAATAGTACTCGTTCATGGTGGCGTAGTCGTGCAGGATCTTGTCGGATAGGTTGTTTACCATGTACAGGGTTATGACGTAGCCGCCCTCCGCCGTTCCGAGGACTATCGTGCCATCGCCACTATTGTATGCTGGCGAGCCTATGAGGTGGATCACCCTTGGCACGTTCTCCTTGACGAACGTCGGCCCCATGGCCTCGGAGTAGGCATCGAACCAGAGATACTTGGCGAGAATCATCAGCTTTGCCGACTTTGCCGAGTCGGCTGGCACGAGGTTGTAGGTCATGTCGGAGTAGATGTCCTCCATCTTGTATTTCACGTCGACATTGAATGGCGCGGTGAAGTTCTTTTGCAGCCACTGGTCGAAATTATCCCTGTTGGGCGAGGTCGTGGGGAAAATCTCCGCTCCGTCTGGGTCGTCGTTGGAGCAAGACGCGAAGCCTAACGCCACGACAGCCGTGAGAATAAACAAATATATTTTCTTCATGTCAATGTTTGCTTGAAAAGGGTTTTACTTGTTTCGTGGGTTCGCCTGCAATCCAGCCGTGATCACGTCTTGCGGAATCTGGATGGCGCGGCGTGGGTCGTCTTGCGTGAGCGAGTCGGTCACCTGGAGCACCTGGCTGCTGCGGTTGAGCTTGCGGCGATAAATCACGATGCCGTAGCGTTTCACGTCTTGCATTCGTTCGCCCTCGCCGAGGGTGAGTATGCGGCGGAGCTGCAGTATGGCGTCGATGACATTTTTCTGGGTATTGTCCTTGAGCGTGGTGAACACGGGATGCAACGCCTTCTTTGGCGTAGGGCTCTTTGGAGTGTAGTCGGCTATGCCGTCATAGAAAGAGTTTATGCCGTCGAGGGTGACGCTCTTCTTTCCGGAGGACATTGCCTTCAGCTCAAGGTTGAGGTCGCTCACCGCTCCGGCGTAGTCACCGTTAAGAGCCTTTGCCTCAGCGCGTACGAGCAGTGTGCCGTCGGTGGTGAGGGTGGGTATCTCAGAGTGGGCGTAGCCGGTGCCGGCCTGTATGTCCTTGTACTCGAAGCTGTAAGGAATCTTGTTGATGAAATACTTAGACAGGCTGTTGTTGTGCCATACGGTGTAGCCGAACGATGAGCTGCTGCCCCACGGACCGCTTGACTGCAGCGTCTCCGCTGTGCTGAGGAGCTGGCTGTGAGCATACTCGTTGCCAGCATTGTAAGCTCCGTAATAGACACCCCATTCTGAATATGTGGCGAGAATCAGCAGGTTGGCGTCCTCTGATGAGCTGACGTAGCCGTTGGGAGCTACTTGCTTGTTGACGGCCAGGGCGTAGAACGAGGCCCAGTCGCGCAAGCCGTTGGCGGCGTTGGCGCCAAGCACGTTGTCGGCATAGCTGATGGCCTTCTCGTAGTTGCCGTAGTAAAGGTTGAACTTGGCGGCGAAGGCGTAGGCGGCAGCGCGTGTGAAGTGGAACTTCGGCTGCGAGTACTGGTCGTCGCGCACAAGAGGCAGGGCGGTATCTATGTCGCTGTTTATCTGGTCGTAGAGTTGCTTCAGCGTGCCACGCTGGTATTGTGTGCCCACGTGCTCCTCAGGTTCCGTGGGGTAGGGCACTCCGAGCTCCTTGTCGGCCGTCGTGGGGCTGTAGGCGTTGCAGAACACGTTGGCCAGCATGAACTCGTTGTAGGCGCGACAAAGCAGAGCCTCGCCACGCTGGGCGTCAAGGCTTGAGGGGTTGCCCTGCTTCTCGATGGCCTGAAGCGCCTGATTGGCTGTGGCCACCCTGAGATAGAAATCCTCCCAAAGGCTTTGCGGAGCCTCATCGGTCGAGATGTCGGTGATGTCCTTCCAGTTGTAGGCTTCTTCATCAAATTGGTTGGCATCGTTCCATCCCGTCACGTCGAACTGGTCGTTGTTGTCGGAGTAGCGTTCCAGCAGGTAGGCGGGGTGGCGTGCCGGATATGCCGACACGAGCAGGTCTGTGATGTCTTGCTCATTCTTCAGCTCCATGCGGTTGTCGGGCAGCTCGTCGAGGAAACTGTCGCACGACGACAAGCCAAGGCTTGCGGCGAGAAGCGTGAAAGCTATGTATTTGTTATATGTCTTTTTCATAAGAATGTTCTTATACTTTTTTGTGTTTCTTCCTTTTGCCGAATATGTGGTATTCTCGTTTCTGGTCTTACATTCCGACCTTGAGAGTCACGGTGTACTGTCTTGGCACTGGCGCGGCCACGCCACCGGCGTTGATGAACTCTGGGTCTTGGCCTTGCAGCTTCTTGTCGGCGTAGATTAGGAAGAGGTTCGTGGCCTGCAGCTTGAGCGATATGTCGCTGATGGGCGTGCTGGCGAACCATGCCTTCGGGAAGTCGTAGGAGAGCGAGATGTCCTTCATGCGTATGAAGTCGCCCTTGGCTATGCGGTCGTGGGTGTAGTTGTAGGCGTTGTAGCCATAGCGCAGCTTCTTGTTGTCCTGGTATGTGCGATAGTCGAGGATGCCTGGTATGGAAGTGGTGTTCTCGTCGCCGCTCTGCATGAACCTGTTGCGATACTCCTTTGTCATGGCCGTCAGGTCGCTATACTTGGCGCGGAAGACGGGATCGAGGCGAATCACGTTGCCGAAGTTGTAGGTCACGAAGATGTTAAGGCGCCAGTTCTTGTAGCGGAACTCATTGCCCAAAGAGCCAGTGATGGTAGGATCGGTCGGACCCTCGTAGATGAGGTATGAGTTGTTGTCACGGTTCTGGAAGTCTAATGACGTGGAGGTCTTCTCGCCCCCTGGCGTGTAGAGCTGCGGTATGCCGTGCTCGTCGAGACCGGCGTAAGGTATGGAGTAGAGGCCGCGGTAGGGTCGTCCCACCATGGCGAAACCGTTTTGCGAGATGAGGTCCATCGTCGTTGCGCGTGCCATGAGCTTGGTCACCTCAGTCGTCACGTGCGAGAAGATGAGGTTGGTTGTCCAGCTGAAGTCTTTCAGTTTGAAGTTCTGTGTCTGGATAGACAGCTCCTGTCCTTTCGACTTCATTGAGGCCATGTTGGCGTAGCGCACCACCTCGCCTCCAACGCCTTGCGTGGCCGTGGGGCCGATGAGGTCGTAGTTGTTGCGCCAGAAGATGTCGAACGTGGCGTTGACGCGGTTGTTGAGGAAGCCAAGGTCAATGCCGAAGTTGAGCTCGTGCTTCTTCTCGTAGGTGAGGTCGGCGTTGGCTATCTGGTCGATCTGTATGCCGCTCTCACGGTCGGAAGAGAAGATGCGGTAGGGGTTATACGACTTTAGGATTACCGTGGAGTTGGTGTATGTGGCAGGGCCTGGGTCGGCTGTCAGCGAGTAAGACGCGCGCATGGTGGCGTGGGTCAGGGCTTTGCCGAAGACACCGTAGAACCAAGGCTCCTGGTCGGCGTTCCAGCTCCCAGAGATGTTCCACGTGGGCAGCCAGCGAGCCGAGCGTGAGCGTCCAAGGCGGTTGGTACCCTCGTAGCGATATGTACCCGTGAGGTTATAGCGCTCCTTATATGAATAGGTGGCCGTGCCGAAGAATGCCGCCGTGCGGTTGTGGGTGTGGGAAAGCGTGTAATAATCGGTGTTCTGCTCTTGAGCCTTCTTGAAGAACTCGTAGACCCAGAACGGCACCTCGCCGCGAGCGAACTGCATGCCCACGCCGTTGAACCAAGAGCGTGAGCGATCGACGTTTGACACGTCGAAGCCGCCGAGCACGTCGATGAAGTGCCCGCTCTTGAAGCGATGGTGATAGTCGGCCGTGCCGCGCACGTCCCAAGACAGCTTGGAGAGGTCGGTGCGCTGGTAAAATCCGCCTTGAGGCAAGACGGTGATAGGCAGCGCGTAGGCGTTGTCGGGGTCGGTATAGAGGTAGTCGTTGTTGTCGCGGATGGTCGTGTTGGCCATGGCGCGGTAAGCCTGCGCCTGGTTGGAGTTCTCCGTGATGTTGTTTTCCTGCGACGACTTGTCATACTGCACGGCTCCCACGATGTGCAAGCGCAGGTCGGAGATGGGGTTGTAGGCAATCTCGCCCTGGAACTTGGTGTTGACCACGTTCATGTTGATATTGTTGTTCTCCAGCTCGTTCAAAATGTTGAACGGCGCGTAGTTGGCCTGGTAATACGTGTTGGGGTCGAGCGTGCGCGAGGTGTTCAAGGCATAAGAGTATGGGTTGATGTCGAAGTCGCGCTTCACCTGTCCTGTCACCGCGTCCACATTCTGGCTCAACGTGCCAGGGGCTTTCTGCTTGCGGTAGGAAGCCGAGCCGAGAAGCGTGAAGGTGAGGTTGTCGAGGATGTGGTGCGAGGCGTTGAAGTTGGCGGTGTAACGCTTCATCTGCGACTCCTTGTACCATCCTGGGTCGTCCATGAACGACATTGACACGTAGTAGTTCGACTTCTTCGTGCCGCCGCTCATGCTGAGAGAGTGGTTCTGCACGACGCTCCTGGAGAAAAGCTCCTTGAACCAGTCGGTGTTTCTCCATTCGGCAGTCTGGAGGAAGGCTCTCTTCGCCTCATAGGTATTAGCGAGCTCGAACTGGCCTGTGGTGGCATCGTAGGTGTTGATTCGGCGCCACATGTCGCCGTAGACGCCATAGTCGCTGCCATTGAGCACGTCGGAGACATTGAGCCAACCCTTGTTGGCCATCTCTTCGTAGATGCCCATCTGCTCTTGCGAGTTGAGGATGTTGAACTGGCTGTATGAGGGAATCATGCGAGTGGTGAACTCGCCAGTATAGTTGATGTGGGCTTGCCCGGCGCGGCCCTTCTTCGTGGTGACCACTATGACGCCGGCCATGGCACGCGCGCCATATATAGACGTGGCGGAACCGTCTTTCAGAATCTGGAAGCTCTCTATGTCGTCGGAGTTGAGGCCGGAGATTGCGGAAGAGATCAGCGTCTCGGCATCGCCGGAGCTGAGGGCATCGGCACTGATGTCGGTGATGTCCTCCTGTACCACGCCATCGACCACCCACAGGGGCTTGGAGTTGCCATAGATTGACGTGGCGCCACGCACGCGAATCTTTGGCGCCGTGCCGAAGGTTCCCGACACGTTTTGCACGCTCACGCCAGCCACGCGGCCTTCGAGCGAGCGGCTGATATCGCCAAGGCCGCCGATAAGCGCGTCGTCAGCCTTGACCTGTGCCGTGGCGCCGGTGAACATTCGGCGGTCCACGTTTGACATGCCTGTCACCACGACCTCGTTGAGGGTCTTGTTGTCAGACACGAGCTTGATGGTCATGCCCTGACGCATGGTGACGGTCTGTGGTGTCATGCCGATGTAGGAAACTACGAGCTTCTTGCCCGCAGGCACGTCCAAAGTGAAGTTTCCGTTGACATCGGTCACTGTGCCCATCTTGGTCCCCTGAACTATGACCGATGCGCCTATTACAGGCTCACCGTCTTCCTGAGACACTACCTTGCCGGAGATTTTACCTTGGGCAAAACTCGCTCCCACGCATAGGAACAGGCCTGCCAAAGTAGAGCTAAACCTTTTTACCATAGATCTCTCATTTAAAATTTAAAAAATATGTTCCGCTTTGTAATTAAATGCAAAATTAATAATAGTCTGTAAAAAAAACAAAGCTTTTATGATAAAAAATAACTGTTTGATACAAAATTCTGTTGAAGTGTAATATGATTGGCGATTTTGGCAGGCAATATTTTTGTTTAAAATGAAAAATAGTGTGAAAAGGCAATGGCTGCTTTGTCTTTATTAATCAAAAAAGCAATAATGATGGTTTATAAACCTTTAGTATGCGAAATTATTACGCTAAACAACCAGAATGGAAGTCAAATGGTAATGCAGGGACTGGTCTTGTGCCGACCCACGGCGAACGTTCCAACCATTGAAATAATCGCGCGAATATTATCGGTCGAACATTTTCTGCTGGGCCGGCATAAAACCGGCTCCTGCAAGCTCACCAATTTTATGGGTAATAATATTTCACAAGTTGTCGCTTGAGAATCGTTTTTTTCAACGATGCCGTCTCCTGGTCGATAAAACGCGATTCTTGGCTCGTTTTAATAAGTCGCTGATTAATAGCGGTTTGTAGTTTTAATGTTCCTCAGACATTGCCGAAACTAACAAATAGTGTCGGCTTTACGCCGTGATCGCGTCGGCTTTACGGCGTAAAGGTAACGGCTTTACGCTTGAATCGCATCGGCCTTACGCCGTAAAGCCGACGACATTTGGCTACTATGGCGAAAAAATATGGCTGAAAACTTACTTCCAACGTTGCCAAGAGGTAGCCTTGGGCGGCTTTTACGCTCTGGATGCACCTGTTTTTAAATGTTAAATTTTGGCGATAATATTTTACATTTCAACGTTGCATATTGTCGTGAATGAGCGCATGAAGCCTTGACAGCACTTCATGTTGAGCGTTGCTTCAGCCCTATGTATTTATCCTCAAGCTGTTTGAGCCTGTCTTCGGTCTGTCGCTTGAATATTTTGTACTCTTCGCTTTCCGGGTGAAGCGGTCGATGGTTGAGGGCCTCGCGTATGGGTTTCCACTCTTTGAGAAACGTTGTCGTGGCATCAGAGAAGTAAGCGGCGGCTATACGCTCGAAGATATAGTCCACGGCTTGGTCAGACGGATGCAGCATGTCGGGCTTGTAGAAGCGATAGTCGCGAAGCTCGTCGTTGAGAATCTCGAAAGAGGGAAAATAGTTTATGCGCTGATTATCTTGTGTCTTCTCTTGGGCTTTCACCAACGAGTCTATGGCAAGCAGGAGGGTGGCCTTCGACAATTGCGACTCATGGTAGCCGTACTTGCGATAGCGTATAGGCGAGACGGTAAGTATGAATCTTGTCTTTGGGAAACTTTGCTCAATGAGCGCGATAGCTTTGTCGAGGTAGGTGGCGCACTCGGTGATGGACAACTCGCGCTCCTGGAAAAGGCGTTGCGGTCGTTTCTGGCAGTTGTCCACTATCTCGCCCGTCTCCTTGAGTATGTACACGTGGTTGGTGCCGAGGGTCATCACGGCAGTGCCTTGCTCGTCGTGTGAGAAAGGCATGGCATCGTCTTGCATTAAGCGTTGCACGGTGTGGAGTATGCTCGCTGGGTTGTACATCACGCCGTAGGGGTTGACGACGGCGCGAAACTTCTCCTCGGCGAACCGCCTGCCTATGTTGTCGGCAAAGCATGAGCCTATGAACAGCATGCGCTCGCACGGCTCTATCTTCCAATGGCTTTCGGGAATGTCTACTATGGTTCTGAATTCCATGTCGTCAATGTTTTATTAATCCATTCCATTGCTACAAAGTTAAGTGATTTTTTGGTCAATATTAGATAATTTGCTAATTTTGTGAGATATGGAAAGAGAAATCATCACAAGCGCGCAGAACCCAAGGGTTAAGCGGCTGATCCAGTTGCAGCAGAAGTCGGCATTCAGGCGTCAGGAGGGGCTTTTCGTGGTGGAGGGTGCCCGTGAACTGCTCCATTGCCTTCACTCAGGTTATGAGGTGGAGACTATGTTTTATTGTCCGGAGATACTCCGTGCCTATGAAGGCTCGGCGGAGATTCTCGCCTTGGCACGAGACGGCATGGGGCAAGAGGTGTCGGCGAAGGTCTATGGTCGCATGGCTTATAGGGAAGGCACGGAAGGTGTCGTGGCGGAGATGCGCGTCAAGCAGCTTGGCCTTGCCGACCTGCGTCTGCCCAAAGACCCACTTGTGGTGGTGCTGGAGCGCGTGGAGAAGCCTGGCAATCTCGGTGCGGTGCTGCGCTCGGCAGACGCGGCGGCAGCCGATGCCGTCATCGTGTGCGATCCCTTGACCGACCTCTTCAACCCAAACCTCATACGCTCGAGCATCGGTGCGGTGTTTACCGTGCCAACGGTGGCGTGCGCCTCGGAGGAGTGCATAGCCTTTCTCAAGGAGCGCGGCATACAGATACTTACGGCGCAGCTTCAAGACTCGCGCCTATACTACGACACCGACATGAGCCGCGGCACGGCCATCGTGATGGGCACGGAGTCGACAGGATTAACCAACGTGTGGCGCAATGCTGCCGACGCACACATACGCATACCCATGAAAGGGCGGCTCGATTCGCTCAACGTGTCTGTGTCGGCGGCGATACTGCTGTTCGAGGCCGTGAGGCAGCGCGAGAGTCAGTCGGGCCAGTGATTGTTGAAGGTGTAGCCCTTGAATTTTGCTTTGGGGTAGACGAAGATTTTGTCGTTGGTGATACCTGGGCGGAAGTTGCTTATCTTCACCGTAGTCCAGAAGAAAGCCACTTTTATTTTCATGGCCGTGGGGTAGTTGGTATGGCGGTCGAGCACAAGTTTTGCGTGCTTGACGCTGCTCTTCACGTCGTCCTTGGCGTCGAGGTGAATCACATTGCCTTCCTTCTCGTTGGTCAAGGAGTAGTTGTAGTCGTTTGGCGAGAAGGTGAACTTTGACAGGTACTTGTCGCGATTTGGCGACTTGGGGTTGTGGAAGTCCACGGTCTTCTTCTTTGTGTCTACCTTGTAGAAGTGGGTGGCATCAGACCACCCGATGTAGCGTTTTTCTTGATAGTGTTGTTTGTTTCCCTTTATCCAAATGGTTCCAGCCGTCTTGTAAAGTCCGATGATGTTCACGGAGTAGCTGAGCGACACGCCATTTGGCGAAGTGTACATCTTCCAAGCCTTGTTGAATAGGCTCCTTGCCTCTGCGGCGTTGCTTGCAGCCTTTGTGCTTATAGGTAAAAAGATGAGCAACAGCATTGCTGCCATTGCCCATTTCAATGATGATAGTTTCATTTTAGTTCTGCTTTTTCTTTCTCCACTCCGTGTAAACACCGAGGCCGATGAGTAACGCAAGGAGAGCGTAAGCCACGTACGCGATGGTCTCCGTAGTGCGGATGGAAGATGGATGGAAGTCGAGCACTACCTCATGCTTGCCAGGCTTCACCTGCAAGGCGCGGAGGATATAGTTGACGCGTCCAAGCTCCACAGGCTTGCCATCCACGGTAGCCGTCCAGCCAGGGTAATAGATTTCGGAGAACACGAGCACACCACCATTTGTAGAGGTTGTCTCATAGGTGAGGTGATTTGGCTCATAACTCTTCAGCATCACCATAGACTTGCCATCTTGCATTATAGCCTTGCCGAGCACGCTCTCAAACTTGCTGTCGGCTACGGCCTCACGCTTCAGATTGATTTTGCCCACTTGTGCAATCTCCTCGTTGGCATTGCCGACATAGTAAAGTTTGTCCACGAACCACGCGTTGCCGCTGACGTAGGGGTTCTGCAATGGTACGGTACGGTTGTTTTGCAGTGGCAAGATGAAGTATTTGGCATTTAGCATGTTGAGCACAGGGAAGATGGAGTCGCCGTTGACTTTGGTCATGTCACCCCCTGCCTTGGCTATTGCTGGCATCATGTGTTGCATCTCAGGGGCGATGTAAGCGTCGATCATCTCCTGGTAGCGACGCAACTTGGCGGCATGGTATCCGCCGATGCTCTTGTGGTAATATGAAGTCTCGTTCTCGTTGAACGTGTTGGACGCGAGGTTGAGAACACGGTAGTCGAGACCCTTGTCGCGCAAGATGATTTTGTCTGTCTCTGTCATCTGCTGTGGAGTGTCGCGTACGCTCTTCTCCACGAACATGCCATCGTTGAGATAGCGCTTGTCCACTTGCCACATGTCCACGAGACACAGCAAGGCTATGCAACCTACGGTGAAGCGAGCGTTGAGCTTCTTCTTGTAGAACAGAAGGAGCAAGGCCGTGCCAATGGCGACGATTATGAATGATCGGAGGGCGTCGGACGAGAAGATGTATTCTCGCACCGAAGTTAGGTTTGCCTCGAGCGCGTTGACAAACTGAGCCGCTTCCTGACCTTGCTGGGCTATCTGGCCAAACTGCTGGGTCTCGGCCGTGGAGATGTAGTTGGGGAAGAACAGTGTTGGTGCGACCCAAAAGAGAAATGCCAAGCCGCCGGTAAGTCCAAAGGATGTCCACAGCCATTTCTTGTTGTTTGTCAAGGTGTCGGGCTCGTCGATAATCTTCTTGAGCGCCAGCATGGCGAGAAGAGGAATGGTGAACTCTGCTATGACAAGTATTGAAGCCACAGTGCGGAACTTGGCGTACAACGGAATGTAATCTATGAAGAAGTTGGTGAAACCCATGAAATTGTGCCCCCATGAAAGGAGAATTGACAACACGGTGGCTGCGAGCAATGCCCACTTCATTGGCCCTTTCACGATGAACAAGCCGAGGAAGAAGAGCATGAGCACGAACGCGCCCACATATACCGGCCCGCTCGTGCCAGGCTGGTCGCCCCAATACTGGCCGATCTGCTGATAAGCCTGCATGAGTTGCGGATCGGCTTTCTCCATTGCTTTCTCGTTGGCCGCCATGGGCACGCTCGCGCCGCCCTTTACGTTAGGCACGAGCAGAGTCCACGTCTCGTCGATACCATAGCTCCACTGCGTGATGTAGTCGCGGTCAAGCCCACTCGATGTCTGCTGGGCGGAGTCCTTCTTCACGAGCTCGCTCTTTCCGCGCATGCTCTCCTTTTGGTATTGCCAAGTGTGGTAGAGGTTGGGCAGGTTGATGCACAAGCCTATGAGCGCGGCGGCCATGACGCCCCCTGATGCCTTCCAGAAACGTCGAAGCCAATGCTGGCGAATGGCAGCGACGAGCCAAGCGATGACCATGAACAATATGACAAAGAGATAATAGTATGTCATTTGCACATGGTTGGCCTTGATCTCAAACGCAGTGAATATTGCCGTGACAGCGAAGCCCCATAGGTATTTGCCACGATAGGCGAGAACCATGCCGCCAATCATCGGCGGAAGATAGGCAAGCGCCATGACCTTCCAGAAATGTCCTGCGGCGATGATGATGAGGAAATAGCTGGAGAATGCCCATACTATCGAACCCAATGCCGCAAGGTATTGCTTGAAGTCGAAGGCGCGCAGAAGAATGTAAAAGCCTAAGAGATAGGCGAAGAGATACCACACGTAATCGGGCAACCACAGGTGGTAGAGGTTGATGGCCTGGTTTATGATGGTGTTGCTCGAGTATGAAGGAGCGGTTTGGTAAGTGGGCATGCCACTGAATAGCGAGTTGGTCCATCTCGTGGTCTTGCCAGTTTGCTCATGATATTGCTGAGCCTCGCGACTCGCGCCAATGCCGGCGGCCGAATCGTGTTGGAAGAGGATGCGCCCCTCAAAGTCGGCAGGGGCAAAATAGGCCACCGCCAATGCGATAAAAAGAATCACTGCCAAAAAGTCGGGCAGGCATTTCTTTAATGTTTTCATAAGTTTTCTATCAATTATGTGGCAAAGGTAGTGATTTTTTCATAACTTTGCATGAAAAATAGGAGTTATTGTTTTGAAAAAGTTAGGAGTTATAGTTGCGATGGAAAAGGAGCTGGCACAGCTCCGTTCGTTGCTTGACGATGCCACTACCGAACGTCACAACCATAAGGATTTTGTCATTGGCAAGATTGGCAATCATGAGGTGGTGTTGCAACAATGTGGCATAGGCAAGGTGAACTCGGCCATTGGTGCCGTTGAGATGATCGACAACTACCATCCTGACCTCATCATCTCCACAGGATGCGCCGGAGGCGCAGACACTTCGTTGAATCCCCTCGACGTGGTGGTGGCATCGGAATGTGCCTACCATGACGTGTATTGTGGCGACAACGCCAGTTATGGGCAGGTAATAGGCATGCCGCCAAGTTTCAAGGCGGATGCTGATCTCGTGGAAAAGGCATTGACGGTGAAGATGCCAGAAGGCAGCAAGATAGTGAAAGGCCTGACGGTTAGTGGCGACTGGTTCGTGGACTCGAGGCAGAAGATGCAAGAGATTATCTCCAAGTTCCCAGATGCCACTGCCGTGGACATGGAGAGCTGCTCAATAGCCCAGGCTTGTTTCATATACAAGACACCATTCATATCGTTTCGCGTCATCAGCGACGTGCCACTGAAGGATACCAAGGCTTCGCAGTATTTTGACTTTTGGAATCGTGTGGCCGATGACAGTTTCGAGGTTACGCGCTCGTTTATAGAGTCGATAGATTAGGTTATTAGCATAGATTAAATCATTATCAATGAACAAGATACCTTCGTTTACAATCAATCATGAAAAGCTCCTTCGGGGCATTTATGTATCACGCAAGGATGAGGTAGGAGGTGAGACAGTCACCACGTTTGACATTCGCATGAAGGAGCCAAACCGTGAGCCAGTGCTTCATCCCGGTGCGCTCCACACCATTGAGCATCTTGCGGCCACATTCCTTAGAAACGATGAGGAATGGAAAGACAGAGTGATATATTGGGGGCCAATGGGTTGTCTCACTGGTAATTACCTATTACTCCGTGGCGACTTGGAACCTCAAGATATTGCCGACCTCATGCGTCGCACGTTTAAGTTTGTGGCCGATTATGAGGGCGATGTGCCAGGGGCCGTTCCGCGCGATTGCGGCAATTACCTGCTTCACGACCTGCCAATGGCAAAATGGGAAGCAAGGAAGTTCCTGACGGAGGTGCTTGAGCACTTGAAACCTGAAAACATGGTTTACCCACAGTGATTGGCAAGTCAGCCGATAAGGGAATGGTAAAACCAATTGTAGAAAATGAGCCACACGGCAACCACAGGGTTGACGTGTGGCTCATTTTTTTAACGGCTTTCTGTCACGGAATGACAGAAAGCTCAAATTCAAAAGCTTTGTGGGTATTAGAACTCGCTCGTGAAGTGGAACTTGATGTGCTTGAAGTCTTGCTCCGCCATGCTCAGCACGTAGCTTGAGTCGGCGAGGAACACGTCTCTGCCCTCAATGTCCTTTGCCATGTATTGGTATTTGCGCTTCTTGAAGTTGTCGAGCTCTTGCGCGTCGTCGCTCTCTATCCAGCAAGCCTTGTACAGGTGTACCGGTTCCCAACGGCACTTGGCGTTGTATTCGTGCTCAAGGCGATACTGAATGACCTCAAACTGCAGCTGTCCTACCGTGCCTATGATGCGGCGGTTGTTGAACTGGTTGACGAACATCTGCGCCACGCCCTCGTTCATGAGTTGCTCGACGCCCTTCTGGAACTGTTTCGACTTCATCGGGTCATCATTCTCGATATACTTGAATAGCTCTGGCGAGAAAGAAGGCAAGCCGCGGAAATGAAGGTGCTCTCCCTCCGTCAGCGTGTCGCCAATCTTGAAGATGCCATTGTCGGGCAGGCCCACGATATCGCCTGGCCAAGCCTCGTCCACGGTGCTCTTGCGCTGAGCCATGAACTGCGTGGGTGAGGAGAAGCGCACGGTCTTGTCGAGTCTGACGTGATAGTATGGCTGGTTTCTGAGGAACTTGCCTGAGCAAATCTTGCAGAAAGCGATGCACGAGCGGTGGTTGGGGTCGATGTTGGCGGTTATCTTGAAAATGAATCCCGTGAACTTAGGCTCGTCGGGATTTACCATTCGCTCTTCGGCCTTTGTGGGTTGTGGGTAGGGGGCTATTTGCACAAAACAGTCGAGAAGCTCCTGCACGCCGAAGTTGTTGAGCGCTGAGCCGAAGAACACCGGTGCGACTTCTGCCTTGCGATAGTCGTCAACATTAAACTCAGGGTATACGCCGTCCACCAGTTCAAGGTCGTCGCGAAGGTGCTGCGCGAAGTCGTCGCCGACATGCTTCTCCAGGTCTTCCGATTGCACGTCCACCTCCACCTTTTGCGTCTTGCGCTGCTTGTCGGGGGTGAAGAGGTTGAGGTTGTGCTCGTAGATGTTGTATACACCTTTGAACTTCATGCCTTGACCTATTGGCCACGAGAGTGGGCGCACGTGTATGTTGAGCTCTTGCTCAAGCTCGTCGAGCAAGTCGAATGGGTCACGTCCCTCTCGATCCATCTTGTTGATGAATATGATGACTGGCGTGTTGCGCATGCGGCACACCTCCATGAGCTTTCTGGTCTGCGCCTCCACGCCTTTTGCTGAGTCGACCACGATGATGGCAGAGTC
>DJQL01000148.1:0-3848 GCA_002437565.1 Prevotella sp. UBA6387 | reverse complement strand
TCGGGAAGATAGTCGAACTCCATGACCGAGGTTGACACTGAGATACCACGTTGCTTCTCTATGTCCATCCAGTCGCTGGTGGCTGTCTTGCGAATCTTGTTGCTCTTCACGGCACCGGCGACCTGTATCTGTCCGCCGAAGAGAAGAAACTTCTCCGTCAGCGTTGTCTTACCGGCATCAGGGTGAGAGATGATGGCGAAAGTGCGCCTACGTTCTATTTGCTTATTCATTGTTGATATTGTTCATGCATTTCTTGAGACTGTCGAGCCAATATGGAATTTTCAAGCCAAAAGTCTCCTTGATTTTTGTCTTGTCGAGCACGGAATAGGCTGGGCGTTTGACGGGCGAAGGATACTCGTCGCTATGGCATGGCTCAATGTCGCACTCGGTGTGGCCGGCGAGCAGGGCTATCATCTTGGTGAAGTCGTACCAGCTGCACACTCCCTCGTTGCTGAAATGGTAGATACCCGTGTTGCCTTCGAACTTGCGGTTCTCCACGATGTCGAAAATTACATCGGCGAGGTCGCCGGCATAGGTCGGCGTTCCGGTCTGATCGAACACCACTTTCAGCTTAGGCTTCGTGGCGGTGAGGTTGAGCATGGTCTTCACGAAGTTGTGGCCAAACTCAGAGTATAACCAAGCCGTGCGTATGATGACGTGTTCGCATCCCGTGGCCTCTATCTTTTGCTCTCCGTGTAGTTTCGTGAGGCCATAGACCCCCGTCGGCGTGCCTTTCTGGTCTTCACGGCATGGCGTGTTGTACGGGTCACCCCCGAACACGTAGTCGGTGCTGATGTGCACGAGCAGTCCGTTGACCTCTTTCATCACCTTGGCGAGGTTCTCCGGGGCCATGGCGTTGAGCGTCTCCACTATGTCGCTGGCAGTCTCTGCCTTGTCCACGTTGGTCCATGCCGCACAATTGATGATGCATTTTATGTCGTGTGCCTTGACAAAGGCGCGCGCCTTGTCTATGTCTGTGATGTCGAGCTTCTCGTAACCTTCACATACGTCGGTGAAGAAATACTTGTCTTTTGCCGATTGCTTGCTCACAATCTGCACCTCGTTGCCCAGTTGACCGTTGGCGCCAGTAACAAGAATGTTCATTTTGCTTATTATATTAATCGTTGTCACCAAAGTCGAGACCCTCGTCCCGGTTTTTGATGTAATAATCGCTAAGCATCCCCACGAACGTGGTTATCTCGTCCAGGGCGTGCTCCGTGTCGGGGGAAATGTCCTTGTGCTTCATCTGCAAGAGCATCTTGCCATAAAGGGCGTTGAAGCACGTCTCAATCTCGCCCACCTGCTCGTTGCCCTTGCGCCTGAGCTCGACGATGAACGGCAACACCTTGTAGTACTCTGCGTTGTAGAAAGGAAAGCGATTCGATTCTATCAGCTGCTCGTGGAGGTCTGCGAGGTCTTGTATGATGATGGCGTTGATGCTCAGGTGCCCTTTTTCGCGCTTACCCTCCTCGTTCATCATGCGTATGAGGTTGCCGAACCAGTCGGTCTCGTCTTCTTTTTGCTCCTCGCTGAGGTTGGAGAACTTGCTTATATAATCTCGTTTGATGCGTGGGAGCGAGCATCCGTAGGCACGGATGAGATCTTCTATCTGCCACATGTAGAGCAGATATTCGGCTATGGATTTTTTTCTTATCTCTTTTGCGATAAACATAATAATGGTTATTGTTAGGTGGGGCTTGTGCCCATTGCCCGTCACTGCTGCAATGGCAATTTTGGGAAAAGGTATATGTTGAACAGTGTGCCGATGAGACTGACGAGTGAGAAGAAGATTACGCAGCTGCCAATGACACGGTTTATTATTATCACGCCAGTCTGGTCAAACTTCGCCCGTATCTTGTCTACCAGCCATGTCAGCCCGTACCACCATAGCAGTGCCCCGCCTATCATGGAGGCGTAGCCCACGACCATTAGGATGGGCTGGTTGGGTATGATGAAGTTGAACTGTGCGAAGAGGGCGATGAAGAGCAAGATAATCAACGGGTTGGACAAGGTGATGAAAAATGCCGTCACCGTGTTGTGAATCAGCGTGCCTTTCTCCCTCTGTCCGCTGCTGTGCGCGTTTTTCAGTGGGTTGCTGAAGAAGCTGATTAGACCGAAGGCGAGCAACATCAAACCGCCGGCGAGTTGCAGATAAAACTTATAGACGGGGTTGTTGATAAAATCGACAACAAACGACATGCCGGCTCCGGATATCAAGGCGTAGATCAAGTCGCTTGCCGATGCCCCGATGCCTGTGGCAAAGCCGTACCATCGACCCTTCTTTTGGGTGCGTTGCACGCAAAGTATTCCCACGGGGCCCATTGGCGCGGAGGCGGCTATACCAATGATGATGCCTTTGATAATGAGCGACAAAATATCTATATGGATGGGAAATGGCATAATTGATGATAAGCGTATGTGTGAAATCAGTTGGCAAAGTTACGCTTTTTATTCCACATAAGCGAGATTTTCGTCAACTAAGTCTTTTATGCAAGCATAATGTAGTAATTTTGCATGAAGATTTATGAACAAAAGCAATAAAAGAGGGATGACAAAACACGGAAATTCGTTCGCATGTGGATTGCTCGCTATAGCGGCACTCATGCTGGTTTCATGCAATTCGGGGAATGACGTACCAACTGTAAAAGAAAACGAACTGCCAGAGGCGATAGCCAACGATTTCAACAGCCGCTGCGGAGACAACACCATAGAACACATTTATTCTGGCTCCGACTTCTACCGCCATACAGGGCAACAGGAAACGATGGTCTATTCCAAGGACAAGGCTGGAAATGAATTGTTTGTGGCATACGTAGATAACGTGTGGAACCGCACGGTGAAGACCCTTTCAGACATCAACGATTTGCCAAGTGACGTGCAATGGAGCTTTTTCAAGAAGGAGGTCCCAAATGCGGTCAAATATGAGATCAGGGAGATAAGCGAAGTGTCGCAGGCTTGCATCAGCGGCAAATACTATGTGTTGTGTTATCTTCTTTACGACTCGTCCGTACCCAGCCTCCACACGCTTGTCATCGACGGCGAAGGCACCGTGCTCAAGTCTTGCGGATATGAGTTGAACAATACCGCGTACGTGCGTCCGCTTCCTGCTGACATAGACTGGATTTCAGAGCGTTACAGGGGTGCCACGGTGCTCGGATATGTGAACGACGGTGGCCGTGACAACTATCTCATCATGCACGATGGAGTGGTGAAATCAGTGTTGTTCGACTCAAACAACATAGACCCGAGATGGAAGGAAACGAGATATGCCTTGCCCAAAGGCGTGACCGTGCCAACTCGCGTACTTGACACATTGCACACGCTTCATCCAGATTTCACTTATACGGAAATCACATTCACGGAAACCCCGACCGGCAACTACTATACGTTTATTGACGGGACGCGCCCTGACCGTCTGGGATATAATATAGAAGCGAACTAAAATATAAGTGTCGTTTCTGCGCTTTGTTTATTGCAGTCCGTCAACACTTATATTTAAAACAATGCTAAGGGCTGGATTCCTCGCTTGGAATCCAGCTCTTTTTGGTGTTACGGCGACAATATCCACACGAAACCACGCGCTGACTAATATAAAAACAACAAGTGCAATTTATACAACAAGTAAACACCAGTGTGCGTGACAAGCACGACCAACAAGGTGACTATGAAAAGGAACAATTATCCCTCTATCTTCCAATCCTCGATATTTCCCTTCGTGGAGTCGAAGTTGATGCCCACCTTGGTTATCGGCAAGCCTAAGAGGGAAAAACGCTTGTGATATTGTCGGAGGTTGATTTGGTTCATAGCCGCCTGAGCACTCTTGTTCAGCTTCAGCTCGATGAGGTAGA
>DJQL01000087.1:21770-22060 GCA_002437565.1 Prevotella sp. UBA6387 | reverse complement strand
CCGCGCGAATTGGTGACGATATAGCGAGTCATGCGCTCGTCGGAACGGAAGAAACTGCCTTGGAGCGTGCGCTCAGGCGTTACCAATCGAGAGAACACATAAGAGTATAGCTCATGTCGCGACTCATCCCAGAACAATTGCTCGGAAGAGAAACGCAGGCCATCCTTGGTTCGCACCCTGACGCGCGAACGCAGTTCCCACAAATGGAGCTGGTCATAATAGTAAGCCGTGTCGCATTGTATATAAGCCTGCACATGAAACTTCTCGTCAAATTGCTCAAGGAACAATCC
>DJQL01000087.1:0-21670 GCA_002437565.1 Prevotella sp. UBA6387 | reverse complement strand
GAAGTCATGACAGAGGCAGAGTCGCGGTCACGAATGGCAGGGGCGGTATGTTCCACGGCCTCTTGACAGGCAGATACAAAAAGAGCCAACAATACACATATTATAATAATATGCATATTGCCAACTCCCGATTTCTTGTTATGATGGCAAGTTTCGTCCATCATTGCTTATTGAACCTTCCATTTCGCGAACCAGCGCTCGTTGAACGTCAGTCCGATATTTAGGCGGAACGTGTTTTCCGTGATATAGCTTGTGGCCGAGCGACGTACCCACTGGCCGCTAATGTTGAGGATGGAACGATTGTTCCAACTGTTCATGATTGGAATGCCGAACCCGAGACTCGCGCTCAGTTCCTTTGGTCCATCCAGGCCATTTATGTAATAATAAGGCGTGGCATAAGACACGCCCACACGATAGCGAACCCTGTTGAGGAAATGACGATTGTACTCGCCAGGGCAATATTCAGCGCCCAATGTCACCCTGTGGCGATCCTTGAACATCCCGGCGCGCATGGCGTAAGACACCACTCCGTTGTCGGAACTGTATTCCGGCTCTTCCACCTTGCCCCATTTCTGAAGAGTATAGTCGGCGCAAATCCTGAGAGAGTTGCCGCGGTTATACATTAAGCCGGCACCGATAACCGTTGGCATCTCAAGGTGAAGCCTCGTGCCGTCTTTCGGATAAGACACGGTGTCGGCGACTTGCGTCGCAGGGTTGACGGAAACAATATCCAGGGTCGGCTTGCCGCCAATCTTGTGTCCCAACGAATATGTGGCGCCAATTGTCACCTCGTCTTTCTTTGACAGGCGCATGGCATACTGCAAGCCAAAGTCCACCTTATAGCTCCCAACATCGGCAGTGGCCGTCTTCTGGATGGTATTAACCGTGCTATTGCTGAAACTGTTGACAAGCGACTTGGTGTAGTTGCCGTACAGGTAACCACCATTGACACCGATCGAGAGACCCTTGAACGGAGACCATCCCAAGCCGATGTACACCTGGTGAAGGCCACCCGTCCCCGTGTATGTATCGCTCACGGTAGTGGAGTTGGCGTCGTTGAGCTTTTCCGTGGTAGAATAAGAATAGCCAATGTTGCTGTAAGGCAAGTAGCCAAAGCTCAAGCCGAAGTGACGAAAGAGGCGAAAACCCGCGATGATGTATTCGAAGTCAGCGTTCTTGGCATTTTTCTTCACGCCGTTCTCGCTGAAATTGGTCAACTGCCCAGACAAACCGGCATCGAAGATGAATGACAGGCTGTCCAACGAAGAATAAGAGGCAGGGTTGAGATAGTTTACCTGATTGTGCACGTGGTAACCGATTCCCGCACCGTCCATTCCACGGCTGAATCCCGCCGACTGGTCGGAGAGCTCGCCAAGACCAAACTGGCTATAAGGAGAATTAGTGCCGCTCTGCGCCGATGCCAATTGCGTGGAGGCAAGTAGCAAGAGACCCGCCAAGATATTGATTTTTGTCTTCAATGCGTTCGTTATTTTAATGATACTTTTATCTCTTTTATTAAAAATCAAGTGCAAAAGTATTGAAAAAAAACAATATAAACGCACGAAAGTCAAAATAATAAGGTATTTTTGCACTGTGAAAAAATATATGAGATATTTTAAGCAAACCATAGCACTGCTCACCCTGCTTTTCTCGTTTGCCACGAACGCGCTCGCAACGAAAGAATTGACACCGCTTGAGCAAATGGACAGCGTAGAAATAAGCCTATTGACATGCTCGCCTGGAAACGAGATTTGGAGTCTCTATGGCCATACGGCAATAAGGTTCGAGGACAAGGCGCACCATTGGGATTATACGATTAATTACGGAATGTTCGACCTAAGGCAGAAATATTTCGTGATAAGGTTTATCTTCGGGCTCACCGACTATCAGATGGGCATCGAGGACTACGATCAGTTTCTCGCCGACTATGGCAACAGTGGGCGCGGAATAGTGCAGCAAAAGCTCAACCTGTCAAGGCAAGAGAAACTCGCCATAGCCCAAGCCATACAAGTCAACTATGACCCTGCCGTGCGCACGTACCGGTACAACTATTTTTACGACAATTGCACCACAAGGGCTCGCGACATCATAATCAAGCATCTCTCAGGCAAGGTAAGATACCGGGTGGACCCTTCAGTGGAATCATCGTATAGGCAGATGATTCACCAGTGGAACCACGGGCACCGTTGGATGGCTTTCGGGTGCGATCTCCTTCTCGGTGTCGGGGCTGACAGGAGAACGACATTCGCCCAACAACAATTCATACCCGACACCCTGAGAAAAGACTTCGACAGGGCCGTGGTGGTCGACTCGAAAGGTCGAGCGCATCCCCTCGTGGCAAAAACCGAACAGGCCTTAACGCCAAGCCCGGCACCCGTCGACGATGGCTTATGGACGACTGTGTCACCCACGGTGCTTTTCACGATGTTGTTCGTGCTGACATTATGTCTCTCAATCTTGGAATACAGGCGCAAGAAAACTTATTGGGCCTACGACTTCATCCTGCTCACCTTGACGGGGCTTGCGGGAATCGTGCTCTTCGCAATGATATTCTCGCAGCACCCCACGGTAAGGGTAAACCTTCAGATACTGGTGCTCAACCCGTTATCCATCGTTTTCGCCTATTCCGTGAGCCGAAAGGCACATAAGGGGAGACGGCATTTCTATTGGGACTTGCTCTTCGCCTTTATCGTCATTTTCCTGGCCTGCGGACTTTTCCTGCAAAAATACGCGGAGGGAATGTGGATATTGGCATGTTGTTTGCTTGACAGATGTATCATAAACCGCTTGATTTACTCAGCGAAAAAATAGGGACTAAGGAACGATGCGATATTTAGCACTTTTGGTAGCTGCGTTGACTACGGCAGAGATGCAGGCATTCGAGCTTGCACCACGCCTTGTCGTCAATGTCACCATCGACCAACTTAGGTCTGACTATGTTGAGGCATTCAGCAATTTTTACTCACGATATGGCTTCAAGCGCCTTCTTGGCGAAGGACTCGTCTACGATGGAGCCACATATCCTTTTTTCCCCGTGGATTGCTCCTCGGCCTCGGCGAGCATATCCACCGGCACCACCCCATTCTTCAACGGCATAATTGGCGACAGCTGGCTCGACCGCAAGTCGCTTCAACCCATAACCAGCGTAGACGACGGCAAGGGATACTACTCAGCCGACAAGATTCGCACGAGCACCATTGGCGACGAACTGAAAGTGAGCTCAAACGGCCAAGCCCTCGTGTACTCGTTTGCCGCCAGCAGCAAATCGGCAATACTTCTTGCCGGACACGCCGCCGACGGGTGCTATTGGCTTGACCAAAACGGTCTGTGGACAACGTCATCGTACTATGAGAAGACGTTGCCCAAATGGGTGAGGACCTACAATGATGGGTTCGGCCAGCAATACCGCAAGCAGAACAACCGTCAAGACAATGACAACGTGGTGGACATGGCACTCGCGGCCATCAATTCCACAAACATAGGCAAAGACGACGTTTCCGACATAATAAACATAGCCCTCTCCGCCACCAAGACCGATGGCAAGCCAGTGCATAACTGGCAAGAGGAGATGCAAAGCGTGTATCAACAACTCGACTACACGCTCAGCAGGTTGATAAACGCCATCGAAAAGCGCATAAGCCTTCAGCAGGTGCTCTTTGTGGTCACATCCACAGGCTACAACGAGGAGAGGCCGTCAGACCTTTCGAAATACCGCATACCCACAGGCACGTTCTATATCAACAGGACAGCAAGTCTGCTGAACATGTATCTCGGAGCCATATACGGCTCGGGCAGGTACGTGGAGCAGGAATACGGCAACGAGATATACCTCGACCACCGACTCATAGAACAGAAGCGCATCTCCATGCCAGAGTTGCTCACACGCTCACAGGAATTTCTCATGCAGAGCGCGGGCGTTGCCGATGTCTATACCAGCGAGAGGCTGCAATCTGGCAATAGCGACATACAAAAAATACGCGCAGGGTACAACCCCATCCTCAGCGGCGACATAATCATCAACGTGGCACCAGGGTGGCGACTGCTCAACGAGAACACGCAGCAAACCTCAATGAGCCGCGCTGGGGTGGTGCCTTTCCCAATAGTATTTTTCGGAGACGGCATAAAGCACGAGCGGATAAAAGAACCCGTCACGGTTGACCGCATTGCGCCAACCATAGCCAAGACCATCCGCATACGAGCGCCAAATGGGTGCAGTGTAGCCCCATTGTTTTAACCGCAAAACACTCACGCCTTCCTTTCATGAACGGAATATGGGCGACAGGAATCTTTGCAGGTTAAAATATACTAATTATCAAATAGTTTTATTAACTTTGCATCCAAATAGAAAAAAGAACAACAAGATATGAACTTCAACAAGTTTTTAAAATCCATCTTTGGCGACAAGTCAAAGCGAGACATGCGCCTCATTCAACCACTCGTAGAGAAAGTAAAAGAGGCATCACCAGAGATAGAGAAGCTCACCAACGACGAGCTCCGCGCCAAGAGCAAGGAAATCCAAAAGTATGTGCAAGACGCGGCAAAGCCTTTCAAGGAGAAAATCGAAGAATTGCGCGCAAAGATAGAGGACACGCCAATAGATGAGCGCGAGCCTATCTTCAACGAGATTGACAAGCAAGACAAGGAGATGCTTGAGGCCCTGGAGAAGGCACTCAACGAAGTAATGCCAACAGCCTTTGCCATAGTGAAAGACACGGCTCGCCGCTTCGCCCAAAACGCCGACACGGTGGTCACCGCCACAGACTTCGACCGTGAGCTTGCGGCCAACCCGAAAAACGACTTCATAACAATAGACGGCGACAACGCCATATACCACAACGAGTGGACTGCCGGTGGAAACAAGATTCACTGGGACATGGTGCACTACGACGTGCAGCTCTTCGGCGGCATAGCGCTCCACCAAGGTAAGATAGCCGAGATGGCCACCGGTGAAGGCAAGACGCTCGTGGCAACCCTGCCAGTATTCCTCAACGCCCTCACAGGCAATGGCGTACACATGGTGACGGTAAACGATTACCTCGCCAAGCGTGACTCTGAATGGATGGGGCCGCTCTACGAGTTCCACGGATTGTCAGTAGACTGTATCGACAAGCATCAGCCTAACTCACAGGAACGCCGCAAGGCTTACCAAGCCGACATCACCTTCGGCACCAACAACGAGTTCGGCTTCGACTACCTCCGTGACAACATGGCCCTTTCACCCGACGACCTCGTGCAGCGCCGTCACAACTTCGCCATCGTGGACGAGGTGGACTCCGTGCTCATAGACGACGCGCGTACACCTCTTATCATATCAGGTCCCGTGCCAAAGGGCGAGAACCAAATGTTCGAGGAGTATCAGCCTCTCGTGGAAAGACTGTATGAAGTGCAACGCAAGCAGGCTACCGAGCTGCTTGCCGAAGCACGCCAGAAGATAAACGCCGGCCGCCAAGAAACAGACAAGAACAAGGCACAGCAGCTGCTCGACGAGGGATTCCTCAGCCTCTATCGTTCGTTCAAGGCCCTGCCAAAGAACAAGGCCCTAATCAAATATCTCTCCGAGGAGGGCATAAAGAGCGGAATGCAGAAGACCGAGGAAATATACATGGAAAACAACAACCGCCGAATGCCGGAGGCCGTAAAGCCATTGTATTTCGTGGTAGACGAAAAGATGAACTCCGCCGATCTTACCGACAAGGGCGTCGATTGGCTCGCCAACCAGGTACACGACAAGGATCTCTTCGTGTTGCCCGACATCGCCTCGGAGCTCTCCGCATTGGAGAACGAGAAAGATCTCAGCGACCAGGAGCGGCTCGACAAGAAAGACAGCTTACTGCAGCACTTCGCCGTTCAGAGCGAGCGCGTACACACATTGCAGCAACTGCTCAAGGCTTACACCATGTTCAACAAGGACGACGAGTATGTGGTCATTGATGGCGAGGTCAAAATCGTAGACGAGCAGACTGGACGTATAATGGAAGGCCGCCGCTGGAGCGACGGACTGCACCAGGCCATTGAGGCAAAGGAGCACGTAAAGGTGGAGGCCGCAACACAAACCTTCGCGACCATCACGCTGCAAAACTACTTCCGCATGTACCACAAGCTCGCCGGCATGACTGGTACGGCCTCAACGGAAGCAGGAGAGTTTTGGGACATATACAAGCTCGACGTGGTTGAGATTCCCACCAACCGCCCAATAGCGCGTAAGGATCTTGAGGATCGTGTGTACAAGACACAAAGAGAGAAATACGCTGCCGTAATCGAGGAGGTTGAGGAAATGAGAGTGAGCGGACGCCCATGTCTCGTAGGCACAACGTCTGTGGAAATATCCGAGTTGCTCTCAAGGATGCTGACCATGCGAAAGATTCCGCACCATGTGCTCAACGCCAAACTTCACCAAAAAGAGGCCATGATCGTAGCCGAGGCAGGAAAGAGCACGATGGGGCAAGTGTATATCGTCTCCGACGGCAAGGCGTTCACCGACAAGCCTTCAGCCATACGTTACCAGCAATCACTTATCAATGATGCCACGGGACATAAGAAGAAGTCGGATCCCGAGCTCATAGGCAAGAGCGCGGAGAGCCTCATACACAATGAGGAGCGCTTGCTTGGAGCCGTAACCATCGCCACAAACATGGCTGGCCGTGGCACAGATATCAAGCTCACTCCAGAAGTGAAGAAGGCCGGTGGCCTGGCCATCATCGGCACGACACGTCACGAGAGCCGCCGTGTTGACCGCCAGCTTCGTGGCCGCGCAGGACGTCAGGGCGACCCAGGGTCATCCGTATTCTACGTGTCGCTCGAAGACGAGCTCATGCGCAAATTCGGCTCAGAGCGCATAGCGCGCGTCATGGACCGTCTCGGTTTCGAGGATGGCGAACGAATAGAAAGCCCCATGATTTCAAAGAGTATTGAGCGCGCCCAGAAGAAAGTAGAGGAAAACAACTTCGGCATACGCAAGAACCTTCTCGAATATGATGACGTGATGAACAAGCAGCGCACCGTGATATACGAGAAGCGCCGCCACGCCCTCATGGGTGAGCGCATCGGAATGGATATCACCAACATAATCTGGGATCGCGTGGTAAACATCATAGAGAAAAACGACTACGCCGGATGCAAGGAGCAATTCTTGCAAATACTCGCCATGGAAGTGCCTTTCACTGAGGAGGAATTCGAGAACACTGAACGTGGAGAGCTTGAGGAGAACGCGTTCCAGGCCGCAATGACAGCCTTCAAGCGCAAGACAGACCGAATACAGTCGGACGCATACCCCGTAATCAAGGATGTCTACGAGAACCAAGGCAACGTTTATCAGTTCATACTCATACCAATCACCGATGGCCGCCATGTCGTACAGCTTCGTGTCAATCTCAAGGAAGCATACGAGACAGAGGCAAAAAACATCGTGAAAGAGTTTGAGAAGTTCGTCGTGCTCCACATCATCGATGACGATTGGAAAGAGAACCTTCGCCAGCTTGACGAATTGCGCCACTCTGTGCAGAACGCGTCGTACGAGCAGAAAGATCCTCTCCTCGTGTTCAAGTTGGAGAGTGCCAAGCTGTGGGATTCCATGATTGATGACATGAACAACCGCATTGCCTCGTTCCTCACACGCGGACAGATTCCAATGCAGCAAGCTCCCGTGCAAGAAGCAAAGGCCGTTGAGCATCAGCAAAGGTACAATGAGCAGAAGATAGACCTTGACGCCCAGGAAGAGGCACAACGTCGCGCGGCCATGCAAGACACTCGTGAGGGTGCGGCACAGCAGCAAAAGCACGAGCCTATCGTCCGTGAGAAAATGCCACGCCCAAACGACCCATGCCCATGCGGTAGCGGCAAGAAATTCAAAAACTGCCATGGTAAAGGATTGATATAAGCATACATTGCACTTAGATAAGCCACGGGCATTGTCTGGAAGAGACAATGCCCGTACTTTTTTTATTAGTTGCGATAAAATGATGATATATCAAGGAAAAACAGTAATTTTGCACCATAATTATAATTATACTTAACTTATTGGTTAACCAAGCAAAGCACAACAATAGCACATTGATAGAGAAACACATCGTACTTGAAGACATTGACCCAGTGACATTCTATGGGGTCAACAACGGCCATCTGCAAATGATCAAGTCGCTATACCCCAAGACGCGCATAGCGGCAAGGGGCAACGTGCTGCGATTACTCGGCGACGAAGAAGACATGGCAAAAGTTGAAGAGGACATAGAAAACATGAGGAAGCATGTCCTCAAATACAACACCATAACCGAGGAAGACATACTCGACATAGCCAATGGGCAAAAGACAAAGGCCGATGCCACGAAAGATGTATTGGTTTACAGCATATCGGGCAGGCCAATAAAAAGCCGTTCAGAAAACCAGCAAGCCCTTGTGGATGCCTTCGAGAAAAACGACATGATATTCGCCGTGGGACCAGCTGGAACCGGGAAGACCTATCTCAGCATAGCCCTTGCGGTAAGAGCACTGAAAGACAAGGATATCAAGAAGATAATACTAAGCCGCCCCGCAGTGGAAGCCGGAGAGAAGCTCGGATTCCTCCCAGGAGACATGAAAGACAAAATTGACCCATATCTGCAACCACTCTACGACGCGCTTGAAGACATGATACCCACTGTCAAGCTCCAAGACATGATGGAGAAGCACGTGATACAAATAGCCCCGTTGGCGTTTATGCGCGGTCGCACGCTCTCCGATGCCGTGGTCATTCTCGACGAGGCACAAAACACCACGCCAGCACAGATAAGAATGTTCCTGACACGAATGGGATGGAACACAAAGATGATTATCACTGGCGACATGACGCAGATAGACCTTCCAAGGCAGCAAAAGAGCGGTCTGAAGGAAGCACTGCAAATATTGAATGGCGTGGAGGGAATATCCATTGTCAACCTCAACCAAAAAGACATCGTTAGACACAAGCTCGTGACAAGAATAGTAAATGCATACGATGCTTACGACAAAAAGATAGCTTCGCTAAAATCAAATAATACTCAAAATGAAAGCATTGACAAGGACTGATTTCCATTTCGATGGACAGAAGAGTGTTTACCATGGTAAAGTGCGGGATGTTTATGACATCAATGACGACATCATCGCAATGGTGGCTACCGACCGCATCTCGGCATTCGACGTAGTGTTGCCCAAGGGCATTCCATTCAAAGGCCAGGTGCTCAATCAGATAGCCTCTAAGTTTCTTGACCTCACTTCTGACATTTGCCCCAACTGGAAACTCGCCACGCCAGACCCCATGGTCACAGTGGGCTTGAAATGCGAGGGATTTCGCGTGGAGATGATTATTAGAGGCATCCTCACAGGTTCTGCATGGCGCGAGTACAAAAACGGATGCCGTGAGCTTTGCGGCGTGAAGTTGCCTGATGGCATGCGTGAGAACGAGCGTTTCCCAGAGCCCATCATCACTCCTACGACAAAAGCCGACGAGGGTCACGACATGAACATCTCCAAGGAAGAGATTATCAAGCAAGGCATAGTGTCGGCAGAAGATTATGCTGTCATAGAGGACTGGACGCGCAAGCTCTTCGCACGCGGACAAGAAATAGCCGCCAAGCACGGACTTATCCTGGTCGATACCAAGTATGAGTTCGGCAAGCGCGATGGTAAGCTCTATCTCATCGACGAAATTCACACACCAGACTCAAGTCGCTATTTCTATGCAGACGGCTATGAGGAGCGCTTCTCCAAAGGTGAGCCACAGAAGCAACTTTCAAAGGAGTTTGTACGCCAATGGCTCATCGAGCACGACTTCATGAACCAACCTGGACAGAAAATGCCGGAGATTACCGATGAATACGCCGAGAGCGTGTCAGAAAGATACATCGAGCTCTACGAGCATATCACTGGCGAGAAATTCGACAAGGCTGCCGAGGAAGGTGACATAGCGGCGAGAATCGAGAAGAACGTGAAAGCCTGGCTTGCCACAAGAAAATAAATGTACGAACAGGAAAAGATAAAACCCTACGACAAGCAAGGGGAAAAGGGAAAATTAGTGGAAGCGATGTTCGACAACATCGCTCCCACCTATGACACTCTCAATCATCGCCTGTCGTGGGACATAGATAAGGGATGGCGCAAGAAAGCTATCAAACTTCTTGCGCCATTCCATCCCAAGTCTATACTCGACATGGCCACGGGCACGGGCGACTTCGCCATTCTCGCGGCGAAAACGCTTAAGCCCGAAAAACTCATAGGAGCCGACATCTCTGAGGGCATGATGGAGATAGGAAGACAGAAAGTGGAAAAGGCAGGACTGGCGGACGTAGTGGCATTCAAGAAAGAAGACTGCATGGCAATGTCTTTTGAAGACAACAGTTTCGACGCGGTGACGGCAGCCTTTGGCATACGAAACTTCCAAGACCTTGACAAAGGATTAAAAGAAATGTGCAGGGTGCTCAAAAAAGGCGGGCACCTGAGCATCGCCGAGCTTACCACTCCAGTCTCGTTCCCCATGAGACAACTATTCCACATCTATTCTCACTCTATCTTGCCAATTTATGGCAGACTAATAAGCAAAGACCAAAGCGCATACAGTTATCTCACCGCTACCATCGAAGCATTCCCTCAAGGAGAGCGAATGATGGAAATCCTAAAGAGCGCAGGATTCAACAAGGTGAGTTTCAAAAGACTGACATTTGGCATTTGCACAATCTATTTTG
The DNA here is from genome assembly GCA_002437565.1 of Prevotella sp. UBA6387. GTDB lineage: Bacteria > Bacteroidota > Bacteroidia > Bacteroidales > Bacteroidaceae > Prevotella. Next base: position 10,979 of record DJQL01000087.1, on the reverse strand, counting down.
CCGAGAAATAAGCACAATCTACACGAAAAACACATACATCATATGGACAAATACGGACTGATAGGTTATCCACTGGTACACTCATTCTCGATAAGCTATTTTAATGAGAAGTTCCAGAATGAGAACATAGATGCCACTTACGAGAACTACGAGATACCCTCCATAGAACAATTAACGGAAGTTCTCGACACCAATCCGGAGCTTCGCGGCCTCAACGTCACTATCCCATACAAGGAGAAAGTGATAAGCTACCTTGACAGTCTCAGTCCGGAGGCAAGAGAGATTGGGGCGGTCAACGTTATCAAGATAGAGCACAAAGGCAAGAAGACTATCCTAAAAGGATACAACAGTGATGTCATAGGATTCACGCGCAGCATCGAGCCTCTGCTTGAGCCCTTTCACAAAAAGGCTCTGATCTTAGGGACAGGTGGAGCGTCCAAGGCTATCGAATTCGGTTTGAAGTCATTGAAATTGGAAACCCTAAAAGTGAGCAGGACTGGTAAAGGCGGAGCCATTAAATACGAGGAATTAACACCAGAGATGATAAAAGAATATAATGTCATCGTCAACTGCACTCCTTGTGGTATGTTCCCTCATAGCGACGAGTGCCCGAACCTACCATATGATGCCATGGACAGCCACACCTTGCTCTACGACCTCATATACAATCCCGACGAGACCCTTTTCCTAAGCAAAGGGAAAAAGAATGGAGCCATCGTGAAAAACGGATTGGAAATGCTATTATTGCAAGCCTTTGCAAGTTGGGAATTCTGGAATAAATAACAAAAGATATGAACAATAGATACATGATGCGCGGTGTCTCCGCCGCAAAGGAAGATGTTCACAATGCCATAAAGAACATCGACAAGGGCATTTTTCCACAAGCTTTCTGCAAGATCATCCCCGACACGCTCGGAGGAGACCCTGAATATTGCAATATTATGCACGCAGATGGAGCCGGAACTAAATCGTCTTTGGCTTATATGTACTGGAAAGAGACCGGCGACCTGAGCGTTTGGAAAGGCATAGCACAAGATGCCGTAGTGATGAATACCGACGACTTGCTTTGCGTAGGCGCCGTGGACAACATTCTCGTATCGTCCACCATAGGAAGGAATAAAATGCTCGTGCCAGGCGAGGTGATTTCCGCTGTCATCAATGGAACCGATGAGTTTCTCGCACAATTGCGCGAAATGGGAATCGGCATCTGGCCAACCGGAGGAGAGACAGCCGACGTGGGCGACCTCGTGAGAACTATCATCGTCGACTCTACCGTCACATGCCGCATGAAGCGTAGCAACGTAATAAACAACGCCAACATACAACCAGGTGATGTCATAGTTGGCCTGAGCTCAACGGGACAAGCAACTTATGAAGACTGCTATAATGGAGGAATGGGCAGCAACGGCTTGACAAGCGCGCGTCACGACGTCTTCGCCAAGTATCTTGCCGAGAAATTCCCTGAAAGCTATGACCACGAGGTGCCAAACGAGCTTGTGTACAGTGGGAAATATCATCTAACCGACAAGATTGACGGCCTTGACGTGGACGCGGGACAACTTGTGCTTTCACCGACACGAACCTACGCCCCTGTGATAAGGAAACTAATAGACGATATGCGCCAAGAGATTCATGGAATGGTACACTGCACTGGTGGAGCACAAACAAAAGTCCTGCATTTCGTTAACGACAATTGCCGTGTGGTGAAAGACAACATGTTCCCAGTCCCACCGTTGTTCAAGATTATACACGACTGTTCTGGCACCGACTGGAAAGAGATGTACCAAGTGTTCAACATGGGTCACCGCATGGAGATTTACGTGCGCCCAGAGGTTGCCGACAAGGTTATCGCCATCAGCCAGCACTTCAACATCGACGCGCAAGTAATAGGCCATATTGAGGAAGGCAAGCGCTCGTTAACCATTAAGTCGGAATACGGAGAGTTCAACTATTAATGAAACAAGAAACATACACTAATGGCTGAAAAAAACACGATACTGCAAAAACTTGACGGCCTTGAGGCTCGCTACGAGGAGGTTTCTACACTTATAACTGACCCAGAAGTTATCTCCGACCAAAACAGATACGTCAAGCTGACCAAAGAATACAAGGAACTTGGCGACATCATGAATGCCCGAAAGCGATATATAGCTTGTCTCAATGCCATAAAGGAATCGAAAGACATCATTGTGAATGAAGGCGACCCAGACATGAAAGCCATGGCAAGGGAAGAACTGCAAGACAACGAGGCGTTACAACCCAAACTGGAAGAAGAGATTAAGTTGTTGCTCGTGCCCAAAGACCCCGAGGATGCCAAGAACGTACAGATGGAAATTCGCGCTGGCACTGGTGGCGATGAGGCCGCGCTGTTCGCCGGTGACCTCTTTAACATGTATAAACGCTATTGCGACTCCAAGGGGTGGAACGTCAGCGTGACTTCATTCAACGAGGGTGCCGTTGGAGGTTACAAGGAGATTGACTTCGCCGTTAGTGGCGACAACGTCTATGGCACTCTGAAATACGAGTCGGGCGTCCATCGTGTGCAGCGAGTGCCGGCCACGGAAACGCAAGGCCGCATGCATACCAGCGCGGCGACAGTAGCGGTATTGCCTGAGGCGGAAAAGTTTGAGGTACACATAGACGAGGGCAAGATAAAGTGGGACACCTTTCGTTCCAGCGGTGCCGGAGGCCAGAACGTCAACAAGGTCAGCTCCGGCGTGCGCTTACGCTATCCATGGAAGAATCCTGAAACGGGCGAGGAAGAAGAAATACTCATAGAGTGTACTGAGACGCGCGACCAGCCAAAGAACAAGGAGCGTGCGCTGAGCCGCCTTTACACTTTCGTCTACGACCGCGAGCACGCCAAATATGTAGGCGACATACAGAACAGGCGCAAGTCGTTGGTATCTACAGGTGACCGTTCTGCAAAGATCCGCACCTATAACTATCCCCAAGGCAGAGTCACCGACCACCGCATAGGATATACCATCCACGATCTGCAAGGGTTCATGAATGGCAATATCCAAGACATGATTGACCATCTCACTGTAGCTGAGAACGCGGAAAAACTTAAGGAAAGCGAACTGTAAGACGTCAACCAAAGGCAAATGGCGAAATTCTGGACCAAGAAGAAAGAGAATTATTCTAAAGACGAGAAGACCATGCAATGCGCTGATTTTCTCGTCAGGCTAACCAAGCGCAAGGCTGAGGAGACCGTGAGAAAGCCAAATATAGAAAACAACAAATAATAACAAAACACATATTAGCTCATTATGAACAGACAACAACTTGTCAAGGAGATTTTCAGCAAGAAGACTTTTCTCTGTGTCGGTCTCGACACTGACATAAACAAGATTCCCGACTTCTTGAAAAATGACAAGAATGCCATTTTTGAGTTTAACAAGGCCATCATCGATGCCACCGCGCCTTATTGTGTGGCATACAAGCCCAACCTGGCTTTCTATGAATGTTATGGCCTTGATGGTATCAGTGCTTTAGAGAAGACCATAAACTACTTGCGCGGGGCATACCCCAACCACTTCATCATCGCCGACGCAAAGCGTGGCGACATAGGCAACACCTCGGCGATGTATGCCAAGTCGTTCTTCGAGGTCTTCAATGTTGACGCCCTGACTGTAGCTCCTTACATGGGAGAAGACAGCATTACGCCATTCCTCGAATACAAGGACAAATGGGTCATAGTGCTTGCCCTCACAAGCAACAAGGGAAGCCACGATTTCCAACTCACGGAGGACAAGAATGGTGAGCTTCTTTTCGAAAAGGTCATACGAAAGACACAACAATGGGGCACGGAAAACAACATGATGTACGTTGTTGGAGCCACACAAGGCAAAATGTTCAGCGACATTCGCAGAGTGGCGCCTAACAGTTTCCTCCTCGTACCTGGCGTAGGCGCACAAGGCGGAAGCCTGCAAGAGGTGTGCAAATATGGCATCACAAAAGATTGCGGACTACTCGTTAATTCCAGTCGTGGCATCATTTACGCAGGCCATGACGAGCACTTTGCTGAGGCTGCGAAGCAAAAGGCAAAAGAGCTACAGCAGCAGATGCAAGCCGAGCTTGAAAAACTCTGATTGCCATTACCACAATCGGTCTTTTCCCCAGTTGTTTTTATTACTATTATTTTCTCAAACGGCGTGTAAGTGTGCAACTACACGCCGTTTGTGTAATAAAAAAGACAAATATTCAGGATATCATCCGACCGTTAGAAAATAATTCATTATTTTTGCAGAAACATTTCAAAACAACCACAACATGGAATTCTCTGCAAAACAGATAGCCCAGTTTATTCAGGGAAGAGTAGAAGGCGATGAAAACGCCACCGTTCACACTTTCGCCAAGATAGAGGAAGGCGTGCCAGGCTCAATATCTTTCCTCGCTAACCCAAAATACATACAATATATCTATGATACGAAGGCGAGCATCGTCCTCGTCGACGACAGTCTCGATTTTGAGCATCCGGTCAAGACCACACTCATACGAGTGAAGAATGCCCGCGACTGCGTGGCAAAGCTCCTGCAACTCTATGCGGCAAGTGCCCCGAAAAAAGAAGGCATCGACTCTCTCGCCTTTATCTCTCCCAAGGCCAAGATCGGCAAGGGCTGCTATATCGGCGCTTTCGCTTATATAGCTGATGGCGTAGAGATTGGAGATGGTTGCCAAATATATCCCAACGTTACCATCATGGAAGGTGTCAAGATTGGGGCCAACTGCCTTTTCTACCCACACGTGAGCATTTACCACGGTTGCCATATCGGCAACAATGTGGTGCTCCATTCTGGAACGGTGATTGGCGCTGATGGCTTTGGCTTCGCGCCTAATCCAGAAACCAATCAATACGACAAGATCCCGCAAATTGGCATCGTAACCATTGAGGACGACGTTGAGATTGGTGCCAACTCGTGCGTGGACCGCTCCACCATGGGCACTACCACAATAAGGAAGGGCGTGAAGCTCGACAACCTCGTTCAAATTGCCCACAATACCGACATAGGCGAGAACACCGTGATGTCAGCTCAAGTTGGCGTAGCTGGATCTACGAAAGTGGGTCAGTGGTGCATGTTCGGAGGGCAAGTTGGCGTTTCAGGACACATTACTATCGGCGACCGCGTCATGCTCGGGGCACAATCGGGAGCACCGTCATCCATAAAGAGCAACCAAATGCTTATCGGCACCCCTCCTGTGGGCAAGATGGCTTTTTTCCGAAGTCATGCCTTGATGAGCAAGTTGCCTGACCTTTACAGGCAAATCAACGAACTGCAAAAAGAGGTTGCAGAACTAAAAAACTCAAAGAAATAACATTATGAACGCTGAAAAACAAAAAACACTTGGCGGCAGTTTCTCGCTCTTCGGCAAGGGCTTGCACACAGGATTGAGCCTTACGGTCACATTCAATCCAGCGCCAGAGAACACAGGATACAAGATACAGCGAATAGACCTTGAAGGTCAACCCATAATCGAGGCAATAGCCGAGAATGTAGTGGCCACAAACCGTGGCACGGTGCTCCAGAAAGGTGAAGCGAGAGTCTCTACCGTCGAGCATGGTATGTCTGCCCTCTACGCTCTTGGAATAGACAACTGCCTCATACAGGTCAATGGCCCTGAGTTTCCAATACTCAACGGCGCGGCAGACATGTATGTTGAGCAAATCAAGAAAGTTGGCATCGTCGACCAGAACGCACCGAAAGACTATTACATCATACGCAAGAAGATTGAGGTCAGAGACGACAATAATGAGTCGGTGATAACAATTCTTCCCGATGAGGACTTCTCCATAACGGCAATGTGCTCGTTCAAGTCCAAGTTCATTAGCTCACAGTTCGCCACTCTTGATAGCATTGAAAAATATGCCACAGAGATAGCGCCAGCACGGACTTTCGTCTTTGTCCGTGACATTGTGCCATTGCTTGAGGCCAACCTCATAAAGGGTGGCGACCTCGACAACGCCATCGTCATTTACGAGCAACAGGTGGAGCAAGCGAAGCTCGACAAGCTCGCGGACCTCCTCCACGTGCCACACATCGATGCCACCAAGATTGGTTACATCCAGCACAGGCAATTGCAATGGGACAACGAATGCACGCGCCACAAGCTACTCGACATCATCGGCGACATGGCATTGATTGGCAAGCCTATCAAGGGACGCATCATAGCCACACGACCAGGTCACACGGTGAACAACAAGTTCGCGAGGCTCATGCGCAAGGAGATTCGCAAGCACGAGGTGCAAGCTCCAATATACGATCCAAATGAGGAACCCCTCATGGACAACATCCGCATCCGCCAGCTTCTACCGCATCGCTATCCCATGCAACTCGTCGACAAGATCATAGCCATGGGAGCGAGTACTATCGTAGGCGTGAAAAACGTCACGTCAAACGAGCCGTTCTTCCAGGGCCATTTCCCACAGGAGCCTGTCATGCCAGGCGTGCTTCAAATCGAAGCAATGGCTCAATGCGGTGGTCTGCTTGTCCTAAGCCAACTTCAAGACCCTGAGAAATGGTCAACCTATTTTTTGAAAATCGACGACGTAAAGTTTAGACACAAGGTTGTACCTGGCGACACGCTGCTTTTCCGCGTAGAGCTTCTCAGCCCAGTGCGCCACGGCATAAGCACAATGAAAGGATACATGTTCGTAGGCGACCACGTGGTTTCCGAGGCAACTTTCACAGCACAAATCGTGAAAAACGAAGAGTGAAGAATAATCGGTGAAGAACCAACAATATTATTTATCGCAAAGAATCTTACAATGAATCAGATAAGCCCACTGGCATTCGTTGACCCGGATGCTAAACTTGGAGACAACAACATTATAGGCCCGTTCTGCTTTATAGACAAGAACACCGTCCTTGGAGACAACAACGTGCTGCACAACAGCGTGACCATCAACTATGGCGCGCGCATAGGCAACGGCAATGAGGTATTCCCAGGAGCAAGCCTTTCCACCAAGCCACAAGACTTGAAGTTCAAGGGCGAGGATACCCAGTGCTTCATAGGCGATGGCAACAGCATACGCGAGAACGTTACCATCTCGCGCGGCACGGCTTCAAAGGGGAAGACCGTCGTTGGCAACAACAACCTCCTCATGGAGAACATGCACATTGCCCACGACTGTGTAGTTGGCAGCAAGTGCATCATCGGCAACTCTACGAAGTTTGCCGGAGAGGTGACAATCGACGACAACGCCATCATCTCTGCCACGGTGCTCTGCCACCAGTTTTGCAAGATTGGCGGGTACGTCATGATACAAGGTGGGTGCCGTTTCAGTCAGGACATTCCGCCATACATCATCGCGGGCAAGGAACCGACAAAATATTGTGGAGTAAACCTCGTAGGTTTGCGCCGTCACGGTTTCAGCAACGACTTGATTGACCTTATCCACAATGCATACCGCCTTATCTACAGCGAGGGCATCATTGCCGATGGGCTGAAAAAGGTGCAGAGCGAGTTGCAGGTGACACCTGAGATTCAGTACATCATCGACTTCATCTCAACGTCTAAACGCGGCATCATCAGATAATCTTGAATACACTGTTTGTTCTTCTCGGTCCGACAGGCGTGGGCAAGAGCGAGGCCGCGCTGACCATTGCAAAGCACCTCGGCTCACCAGTAATCAATGCTGACTCTCGGCAGATATACGCGGAAATACCAATAGGCACCGCCGCTCCCACCCCACGGCAGCAGGAAGAAGCAAGACACTATTTCGTTGGCAATCACCACGTCGACGACTATTATAGCGCGTCGCTCTATGAGGAAGACTGTGTCTCCCTCATAGAGCGACTTTTTTGTGGGCAGGAGGATGGAACACGCCACGAGAACCTTCTTCTCACGGGCGGAAGCATGATGTATATCGATGCTGTATGCAAGGGCATCGACGACATTCCTACTATCAACGACGAGACACGCCTATGGATGAAGCAGCGTCTCGAAAGTGAGGGGTTGCCATCTCTCGTGAATGAATTGCGCAAGGTTGACCCTGACTACTGGGACATCGTGGACAAGAACAATCCTCGACGCGTCATCCATGCCTTGGAGATATGCCATCAATCGGGGCGCACCTATACCTCCTTCCGAAAAGGTGCCATTAAGCAACGGCCTTTCCGCATCGTGAAGATCGGACTCAACAGGCCACGCGAGGAGATGTATGCGCGCATCAACGCGCGCGTCTTGGAAATGGTCAACGAAGGCCTCGTCGCAGAAGCCCTGTCGGTATACGACAAGCGCTCCGCAAATGCCCTCAACACCGTTGGCTTCAAGGAGATGTTCGACTATCTTGACGGGCTCATAACCCTTGACGAGGCAATACGCCAAATACAGTCGAACACTCGCAGGTATATGCGCAAGCAGCTGACGTGGTTCAAGAAAGACCCTGCCACACGTTGGTTCTGCCCCGATGACCTCCAAGACATCATAAGCTTCACCGATACCTTTCTATAATTCTGGCTTTTCTTTAAAAAGTTATTCCACAACCACCTCGTCCACGAATGCCCACGCTGGGTACCCCACGCCATAGTGCCACGATGGACATAGCCCTATGGACTCTATGTAGACCTTTACATAGCGTGCCGTTATGGGCTGTGGCGACACCACCTTGCCCTCTACGAACTTCACCGACACGTCGCGGTCTTCCGCGAACTCATGCTTTCCCATTGGCATGAACGTCTTGCCGTCAGTGCTGTAAGCATAGCTCACGCTCTTTGGCAGAAGCACCCACGCGCCAAGCTGGTGCAGGAAGTCGGACGATACGCTGCTGAAGGTCTTAGGCTCGCCCATATCGAGCACGAACTCGCCATCCGCGCCTTCCCATCCTACCCAGCTCTCCACGTATGTCGTGCCGCCATACAGTCCGTCTGTCAGGGCCTTGTCAGCGATAGGCCGGTAGCGTTCAGCTGGAGACTTTATCCACGTCACTTTGGCACCTGCGGCCTTGTTTACGGCTGTCGTGGGCAAAAAGCGTTTCTTGTAAAGTTCACAATAGTCAGCTGGGCGGTTGTTCCGCTCGTTGAGCGTCGGTATATCATATTTCGCGCATTGCGAACGGAAAGTCTCAAGCTGAGTGGCTATGGCCTGCTTGTCGCCTCCCGTCTCGGTGCGTGCTATCTCAAGCTCGCTGTACCTGAGCGGCAGGCGGGCTATCCGCACATGGGCGGTAAGCAACGAATCACCTTGCACGGCATGCTCAGCGGCATCAAACAATTCGTTGTAAGCCTTGAGCAAGTTGGCGTTGAGCATTCCGCTCTTGTGGGATATCGGTGAATCGTATATCCAGAGCGGCGTGCCAGACGCAAGCAATGCACCTTGCAGCAATTGCTGGTAACGGTAGAGGTAATGGGCCGCGCCACCATAATACTTGTGCATGAAACGTTGCATCAGCGAGTCGGAATCAAGCTCTGGATTCCACATCAGTTTGCCTATCATGTAGGCGCGCATCTCGGCGAAGTCGGTACCACGTGTGCCGTTCACTTGCTCGAAGAGCATGGTCGCGTGGTTGCGCTTGAACAACTGTATATTCTTCTTCAATATATGGAAATTGGGGAATGGAGCCACCACGTTGTCGAAGTTTATTCCATAATCCCACACGAAGATGTTATTGGAAATTTTTGCCCAACCCTCCATGGCGTTCACGAAGTCCTTTCCCGACTCGTTGTCTGTCAGCGGCACCTCTCGCTTGCAGTCGATGTCGCACAACATGATGTTGACATTTGGCAATGGCTTGACGTGCTTTGGCGGATGCATGGTAAACAGGTAGGCCAACGTTGAGAACTGCTTGTCGGGGAAACGCTTGGCCAACTTGTTGAGGAAACGAATGAAATTGCCCGATGGCGAGCCCTCATATTCGTTCACCTTCTTGCACTCCGGGCACTGGCAGTAAGTGTCGTTGCCGTCGTTCTGGCTCACGCTCATCATCGTCTTGCCAGGATTGGCCTTGAATATCGAATCAACCTTGTGTGCCACTATCTCGAATATCTCCGGATTGGTAAGGCACCATTGGCTGTGGTTCCCGGGGCGTCGCTCACCATTTATGAACGAGTAGTATTCCGGATGCCGCTTGCCGTACACGGCTGCCGGCAACAGCCTGTCGAAGGTATGCACCCACAAGTTGTCCGCGAATATCTCCTTTGGTTCTGCCAGTCGAAACCAGTCATAATAAACAGAGTCTTCACATCCGTAGCTCTGCGTCTGGCGATAGCGGAAAGCAGGGGTCTCGGCATGATACAAGGCCGGAATGCACACGTTGGCCGACGGCGTGAGCGTATAGCAATCGGCCGCAAGGTAGTTCATGCCCACATATTGCTCAAGCAGCGTGCAAACGCCATAGATGGCACCCTTGCCACCAGCCGACTTTATGCGCAGCACACCGTCGTGGCTGTCTATCAAGAATCCGTCGTGGCGAGCCTCGGTAGTAGGCTCACCAATGACGACGGTGCCTTTTCCCACCTTGACGTTGGCCACGATTGGCAGTTGCGCGCCCGATGTCTCGCGCACAAAGCGCTGAAGCAACTGTGCGGCTCGGCGATTGTTTTCATTGTCGACCGCAAGCGTTATGCGCGCCGCGGGCTTGCCGTTTTCCACGAGGGTTGTTTGTGCCGTGGCTTGCGCCGAAGCAAGCGACACGACCGACAATAATAATAAGCGTCGTAATGGCTTCAACATGGTTTTAAGATTTTGAGGTTTTGGTTTTATCATATCCTGATTAATATCATATAGCAGATGGTGCCAACGGCTATCGACAACATAAGGTTGCGCCTCCAAGCATGCACGAGGATGGTGAATGCCACTGCGATGAATTGCGACAAGGCATCTGGCGACAACGATACGTGCCAACGCGAGACATCCAATGTGACGGAAGAGCGAAGGCAATATACCACCAGCAAGGCAAAGACCGACGCTGGCAACACCTTACCTAAATACATTATATACTTGGGTGTCGGCTTGCCTGGCCGAAAGGCCATGAACGG
>DJQL01000027.1:10636-13510 GCA_002437565.1 Prevotella sp. UBA6387 | reverse complement strand
TCTCTTCGCTCAATTCCCTCATAAAGGGCGTTGACAAGGAGTTGGCTGGCTACGACCCAACCCGCGCAGGTCGTTTGATCGACGCATTCGTCAACGACGACCTCTCCAACTGGTACGTTCGCTTGAACCGCAAACGTTTCTGGGGCAAGGAGATGAGCGAAGATAAGCTCAGTGCTTACCAGACTCTCTATACCTGCTTGATGACTGTGGCTAAGCTATTGGCACCATTCGCTCCATTCTATGCCGATGAGTTGTATCACGACTTGGGTGGCGAGTTGGAGAGCGTACACCTCGATAAGTTCCCAGTAGCCGACGAGGCAGCCATCGACGCCGACTTGGAGGAGCGCATGGCCATCGCACAGAAGATTACCTCTATGGTGTTGGCATTGCGCCGCAAGGTGAACATCAAGGTTCGTCAGCCACTCCAGCAGATTATGATTCCTGCCGTAGATGCAACCCAGAAGGCACACATCGAGGCTGTGGCTGGCTTGCTGAAGAACGAGGTGAACGTCAAGGAAGTGAACTTCATTGAGGGTCAGGGCATCCTGGTCAAGAAGGTGAAGTGTAACTTTAGAGTGATGGGTAAGAAGTTTGGCAAGTTGATGAAAGGTGTTGCTGCCAAGATGAACGGTCTATCGCAGGAAGAGATTGCCACCCTTGAGAAAGAAGGCTCCATGTCGTTTGAAGTTGAGGGCAATCCTGTCACCGTAGACGCTGCCGACGTGGACATCATCTCTGAGGACATTCCAGGATGGCTCGTCAGCAACGATGGCAACTTAACCGTTGCCCTCGAAGTGGAATTGACACCAGAGCTGAAAAACGAGGGTATGGCTCGTGAACTTATCAACCGTATACAAAACATCCGCAAGGATAGTGGGTTGGAGATTACAGACCGCATAAGCCTCACCGTGGCTCCAAACGAGAAGACAGATGCAGCAATCAAGTTATTTGGCGACCTTATAAAGAGTCAGGTACTTGCCAATTCCATAAACATCGCCGACAACGACGGCACTGAGGTGGACATGGATGAGTTCAAGCTCAACATAAAGGTCGAAAAAGATTAATAATCTGTCGTCATGCAAGTAAAGCATTATTCTGACGAGGATCTCGAAGAGTTTCGTGAAATTATCAACAACAAGCTCAAGGTCGCAAAGCAAAGCTACCGCGACGCAATGGCGACTTTGAGCAACAAAGGCAACAACACGGACGCAGACACTGCCCCTACATATCACATATTGGAAGAGGGCACGGAGGTGATAGAGCGAGAGAACCTAATACAAAAGGCTCAACGCGAATACAAGTTCATCCAGTCACTCGAGGCTGCCCTCGTCAGGATAAAAAACAAGACATACGGTATCGACCGTGTCACTGGGGAATTGATACCTAAGGATCGGTTGCGCCTTGTGCCTCATGCAACACTTAGTGTCGCCACTAAAAACGCGAGAAAGAAGTGAAGAGGAAAGGACTTCTGGCGTGGATCATTATCGCCGTCATTCTCATAATCGACCAGCTGATAAAGATTCATGTCAAGACAAATATGACCTTGGGGGAATCCATAAGGGTCACCAACTGGTTTTACATCACATTCATTGAGAACAACGGAATGGCTTGGGGTATGACTTTTGTCAACAAGCTGTTTCTTAGTGTGCTACGCGTCGTAGCCATTTGCGCCATTGGCTGGTTTATCTGGCAAGTGATACGGCAGAAAGGCAGGACAGTGTTCGTGGTCTGTCTATCCATGGTATTGGCTGGCGCGGCTGGAAATATCATTGACTCAATGTTTTATGGACTTTGCTTCACGGCATCCACTCCATACAGTGTCGCATACACCGTACCATTTGGATCGGGCTATACCAACTTTTTGATGGGACGGGTCGTAGACATGTTTTATTTCCCTATCATACACAGCACTTGGCCAACATGGATGCCATTAGTGGGAGGTGAAAGATTCACCTTCTTCTCGCCTGTGTTCAACTTTGCCGATGCCTCAATCACGACAGGTGTAATCTGTTTGCTGCTTTTCTGCTCGAACGATCTCTCAACCATTGGTAAGACCATTGACAAAGCTCTTGGCAAAAGCTCAGCAAAGGTAGACAATGAGAAAGCAAGTGCTGCGAAAGACACGAAGAAATAATAAGCCATGAGAAAGACATTGTTTTTCTTTATAACAGTGATAGTTGGCGGAGTCTTTACAATGAGCTGCGACAACAGACCGTCTGTCATCTCATCAGGAGATATGGAAAAGATTCTCTACGACTATCACCTTGCTGATGCCATGGCACAGCAAGCCGAAGGTGGGTATGAGAAGAACGCCTTTGAATATCGTGCCGCAGTGCTTAAGAAATACGATGTCTCACAAGGCGAGTTCGATTCGTCTATGGTGTATTACATGCGCCACACCGATGAATTGCACACAATGTATCAACATATCTCCGACCGCATGCAGGAGGAAGCGAACAGGTTAGGCGCAAGCTCATCGAGTGGCATAACCGCAGCTGGCGATTCCGCCGACGTTTGGAATGGGGAAAGGTCGTTGACGCTCATACCCAACGAACCTTACAACCTCTACTCTTTCAACCTCACTCCAGACACGACATTCCATAAGGGAGACAAGTTGCTTCTCAACTTTAAGTCAGATTTCATTTTCCAAGATGGAATGCGAGATGGCGTTGTCGTGCTCTCGGTAGTCCTTGGCAATGATAGCGTGACCTCAAATGTGTCACACATTTCATCATCCACGTCAATGTCGCTAATGATTTCCGACAACGACAGCCTTGGAATAAAGAAAATACGTGGATTCTTCATGCTGTCGAAAAGCATGGATGCTAATACTTCTTCTACAACGCTTAAGCTCATGAGCATCCATGACATCCA
>DJQL01000027.1:4080-10588 GCA_002437565.1 Prevotella sp. UBA6387 | reverse complement strand
GTGAATGCCAACGTCCCAGACTCGGATAGGATGAAGCCACCTGTGACACGATAAAGAAAGTCAAATAGACTTTACAATCAAGATAAGAACTAAATCAAACTATAGAAAGAACAAAATATATATAAAAATGAGAAAACTAATACTCAAGTCTTTCTTCACGGCAGCTTTCCTCACAATGGCTTCAGCAGCATCAGCATGCACAAACTTTATCGTAGCCAAGGGAGCTTCTTCCGACGGCTCGGTAATGTGCACATACAATGCCGATGACTATGGCATGTTTATCGGATTGGCACACTACGCCGCAGGGACACACCCCAAGGGCGAAATGAGAAAGATAATAGACTGGGACACCAAGAAATATCATGGTGAGATTCCAGAAGCACCTGTCACTTATAATGTCATTGGCAATATCAATGAGTTTCAAGTTACCATAGGAGAGACTACATACGGAGGCAGAGAGGAAATGGTTGACACGACCGGAATCATCGACTATGGCTCACTCATCTATATCGCCCTGCAACGCTCAAAGACAGCAAGGGAGGCCATCAAGGTTATGACTTCCTTGGTTGAGAAATACGGTTACAACTCTGAGGGTGAGACCTTTACCATATGCGACCCCAACGAGGCCTGGATCATGGAAATGATGGGCTGCGGTGGCGACAAGAAGCAAAAAGCGGTATGGGTTGCCGTTCGCGTGCCCGACAACGCCATTTGTGGCCATGCCAACCAAAGCCGCATAGGAGTGTTCTCGCAGTATCAAACGGAGGTGCTCCATAGTAAAAACGTTGTCAGCTTTGCGCGCCAGAAAGGTTGGTACAAAGGCACAGACAAGGATTTCTCATGGAAAAACACATACGCTTTCCCCGATTTCTCTGGACGCAGATGGTGCGAGGCACGCGTGTGGAGCTTTTTCAACCACCACAAGGACATGAGCCGCTGGCTTCCCTGGGCCATAGGAAAGGACAAGAACGCGGAAGACATGCCACTTTGGATTATCCCAAACAAGAAGCTCAGCGTGCAAGACCTTGAGACTGACATGCGCGATCATTATGAAGGCACAGAGCTGTCGGTTGCTGACGGCAAGGACATGGGTGGCGGAATATGGCAAATGCCATATCGCCCCACTCCACTGACATTCAAGGTCAACGGCAAGAGCTATTTCAACGAGCGCCCGACCTCTACGCAGCAAACAGGTTTCTCATATGTCTCACAGATGAGGTCATGGTTGCCACGCGAGATTGGCGGAGTTCTGTGGTTTGGCAATGATGACGGCAACATGATTGCCTACACGCCAATATACTGTGGCAACAAGGTTCAGCCTGAATGCTACAACACCCCTGGGGCCGATGCCGTGACATTCTCAATGAATAACGCCTACTGGGTTTGCAACTGGGTGAGCAACATGGTTTACCCACGCTACTCGATGATGTTCCCAAGCCTTAAGGCTGTACGCGACAGCTTGGAGGCAAACTATTTCGCCAACCAAGGAGGCGTGGAAGCCAAGGCCGCAGAACTGTACAAGGACAACAAGGACGCTGCAATAAAATACCTCAACGATTACAGCAACCAGAAGGCGCAACAAATGCTCGACCGTTGGCGCAGTTTGGCTTTCTACCTTATAGTGAAATACAACGATATGACAGTAAAGCCCGAGGCTGACGGCAAATTCACACGCACCAAAGAAGGCATAGGGGCTACCGTGGAGCGTCCAGGATACCCAGAGGCTTTCAAGGAAAAGCTTGTCAAGGAAACAGGCGACAAGTTTGAGGTCCCTCAAGACTAACACCACACGATGTGGGGATAAGGTAGCATACTTAAAAAAACACAAGCAAGATTAATATGGAGCAGAAGGAGATTACGTTTGATAAGTTCATTCGTTGGAGTGGCATTATATTGTTGGCTATTGCCGCTATCCTGCTTGTCAAATACCTCAGCGAAGTGCTCATACCCTTTTTTGTGGCATGGGTCTTTGCATACCTGCTCTACCCCATCGTTAAGTTTATCGAGAACAAGCTTCGCATACGCGTGAGGGCTTTGTCCATAATAATAACGTTCATCTTTGTCTGTTCTATCATCGGCTTGCTTGTGTGGCTCATCATACCGCCGATGATAGAGCAGTTTCAAAAGCTCTATGACATACTTGCCAACTGGTTGCACGAGAGCACACACACCAATAACATATCGGCTTGGCTCTCTGACAAGATAATCGAGAACCAAAATCAGATAGAGCAGTTCTTGAAGAGCGGCGACTTCGCCAACGCACTCAAGACGGCAATGCCAAAACTCTTCAATGTACTGGGGAAAACCGCGAATGTCGTAATGAGTATCATAGCGTCGCTCATCACGCTTCTCTACACTTTCTTCATTCTTCTCGACTATGAGTTTCTTACCAACAATTGGATCCGTATTTTCCCGAAAAAGCACCGTCCTTTCTGGCATGAGCTCGCGAAAGACGTTGAGAGAGAGCTCAACAACTATATTCGCGGCCAAGGCACAGTGGCTTTTTGCATGGGCGTGATGTTTTGCGTTGGCTTCACTATCATGGACTTCCCCATGGCAATTAGCCTCGGCATATTGATAGGCATCCTCGACTTGATTCCATACTTGCACACCTTTGCACTAATCCCGACCGCGTTTCTTGCCATGCTCAAGGCCGCCGACACCGGACAGAACTTTTGGATCATCTTTGGCATGGCCGCTGGCTTATTCATCGTCGTACAGGTTATCACTGACATGATCGTCACGCCAAAGGTCATGGGCAAGGCCATGGGGCTCAACCCAGCCATTCTCCTTCTCTCGCTGTCGGTATGGGGCGCGCTGCTTGGTTTCATCGGGCTGATAATAGCCTTGCCACTCACCACACTCATTATTGCCTATTGGAAACGATATGTCACCAAGGAGGAGGCAACGACAACCGCGACAGGCGTTGGAGCCACGGCTAATAAGGCACACGCCGCTAATACGACGACCATAGCCAAGCAACAGAAAGCGGCAGAAAGCCAATAGCAAGCGATTACTGTCGCAACGGAGACTCAAACATGGCATCAGCCCCGTTTCCTCATCCCGCAAGGGAAGAAGAAACGGGGCTGATGCTATTATTTTGCAAGCGCGCTTACAACTGTGCCTAAACACGCTTGCCATGTGTCATTTAGAGATCCCAACCAATGGCAGAAGCACCGAGAACGGCTGCCGAACTGCCTTCAAGACTGCTGAACAAGAACTTTGCCTTGCCCTTGAAGATTGAGAGCACATGGTTGTTGTAGCCTTCCTTTATAGGCTTCATCAGAAGGTCACCAGCCTTTGTCATGCCACCAAAGAAGATAAAGGCCTCTGGAGACGAGAAAGCCGCGAAATCAGCACAAGCCTCACCAAGCATATGACCCGTGAACTCATAGATTTCATTGGCGAGCTTATCACCTTTGTTGGCGGCAATGCTGACATCGAGCGAGGTAATCTTGTCTGGGTCAAGCTCACGCAAAAGCGATGGGGTGTCTGTCTTCACAAGCATCTCGCGTGCCGTGCGTGCCACGCCTGTGGCAGAGCAATAAGCCTCCAAGCAACCCTTTCTGCCACATCCGCAAGGACGAGCGTTCTCACCTTGAACTACCCTGACATGGCCAAGCTCTCCAGCAAAGCCATCGCAACCGTAAACCAACTGTCCATTGACGACTATGCCAGAGCCCACGCCTGTGCCAAGCGTAATCTCGATGAAGTTTTTCATGCCACGGGCGGCTCCGTAAGTCATCTCGCCGACTGCGGCGGCGTTAGCGTCATTGGTAAGAGCCACGGGAATACCCAACTTGTCGGAGAACATCTTCGCCAAAGGCACGACACCATCGTGACCCCACTTCAGGTTTGGGGCAAACTCAATAGTGCCATTATAGAAATTGCCATTAGGCGCTCCTATACCCATCGACTTGATTTTCTCTATGCCGCCCACTTGGTCGATAATCACCTGAAGTGCCTCCACACAAGCGTCCACATAGTCATCCACCTTATCATAAACCTGAGTCTTCACGGCCGTGGTAACCTTGATGTCTCCACGCGAGTCTACGATGCCAAACACAGAGTTTGTTCCACCGAGGTCAAGACCGATGACATACGGTTTCATCACTGTTTCTTCCATAATAATATGTTTTTAGTCTGTTATAATTAGAATCTATTAGTAAAGTTTCTTACCACTGCAAAGGTAGTAAAATATCGGAGAAATCGCAAAAACGAATGCTTTTTTTATAAATATTGAGAGTATTTTTGCACATAAAACAAAGAATATGTATCTTTGCGCTAAGTTGTATTGATTATGACACAAGAAGAAGACATTAAGAATGCCGTCAAAGTCCTCAAGGAAGGCGGCGTTATCCTCTACCCCACCGACACGGTATGGGGTATCGGCTGCGACGCTACTAACGCCGAGGCCGTGGCGAAAGTTTACAAGATCAAGCGCCGTGACGACTCCAAGGCTCTCATTTGCCTCGTGGACAGCGACGCGCGCCTCCAACGATACGTGCGCAACGTGCCAGCCGTGGCATGGGACTTGCTCGACGTGGCCGTGAAGCCAACCACTGTCATTCTTGACGGTGCGGTCAACCTCGCGCCAAACCTCATCGCCTCCGACGGCTCGATAGCCTTGCGCATCACGAAAGAGCCTTTCTCGAAAGAGTTGTGCTACCGCTTCCAGAAAGCCCTCGTGTCCACAAGCGCGAACATCAGCGGTGAGCCCGCGGCTCAAAACTATGGCGACATAAGCCAAGAACTGCTCGACAGCGTTGACTACGTGTGCTTCTCGCGACGCCAGGAGCACAAGCCGCACACGCCAAGTTCCATAGTAAGGCTAAAGCCAGACGGAGAGGTTCAGATTATCAGGAAGTGAGATGCTGGAGAGGATAACTATTTGGGGGGAGCGACATCTCACCAATCGCCAAGCGACATCTATCATCGCATTGCTGATAGGCGTGCTGGCGTCGCTTGCCGCGTATTTATTGCACAAGCTTATCGCCCTGATACAGAATCTCCTCACCAACGATTTCGTGGCCGACAGTTTCAACTGGATGTACCTTGTCTTCCCGGTCGTCGGCATCTGGCTAACAATGCTATTTATCAGATATGTCGTGAGAGACAACATCTCCCACGGCATTACGCGTGTGCTATACGCCATTTCCACGAAACAATCGAAGCTCAAGGCCCACAACTGCTGGACATCGCTCGTGGCGTCGGCACTGACCATTGGCTTCGGTGGGTCTGTCGGAGCGGAGGCTCCCATAGTGCTCACGGGCTCCGCCATAGGCTCCAACCTCGGAAGGCTCTTCCACATGAGCAACCGGCAGTTGATGGTGCTCGTTGGCTGTGGCGCGGCGGCCGCCGTCGCCGCCATCTACAAGGCGCCAATAGCAGGATTGGTGTTCACCCTTGAGGTGCTGATGATAGACATGAACATGGCATCGATATTGCCTATACTCATAGCCACCATCACCGCCGACGTCGTGAGCTACATCCTCGCCGGCAACGCCACCATGTTCACCTTTCAGCTCGACAGTGCCTGGAGCGTGGAGCGCGTGCCAGCCACAATACTCCTCGGCGTCTTCTGCGGCTTTGTCAGCCTTTATTTCATGCGTGGCATGACGTGGTGCGAAAGCATTTACGCAAAGTATAAAGAACATCCATACAAGAAACTGCTCTTAGGCGGAGTGCTGCTCAGCGTGCTCATCTTCTTTTTCCCCTCACTATATGGCGAGGGATGGAATGGCCTCGGCATACTGTTGAGCGGCAAGACACAAGCCGACTGGAACCAGGTGATGGACGGCTCGTTGTTCTACGGCCATTCCGAACTTCTCATAGCCTACATAGGTCTCGTCATTCTCACCAAGATTGTCGCCACGGCTTCCACCAACGGGGCCGGAGGCTGTGGCGGAACATTCGCCCCCTCCCTTTTCGTGGGCGGCTTCGCAGGTTTCTTCTTCTCCCGCCTCTGGAACATGGAGATGTTTGGCACCTACCTGCCCGAAAAGAACTTCGTGCTCTTGGGCATGGCGGGAGTGATGGCGGGAGTGATGCACGCCCCACTGACCGGCATATTCCTGATAGCCGAAATCACGGGAGGTTACCAGCTCTTCGTGCCGCTGCTCATCGTCGCCGTGGTCAGCGTGATGGTGATAAGCATATTCGAGCCCCACAGCATCTACGCCATGCGATTGGCACGCGAGGGGAAACTCCTAACCCACCATACCGACAAGAGCATACTCACGCTGATGAACATGGACTTGGTGATAGAGAAGAACGTGACGAAAGTGAAACCCGACATACGCCTTGGCAAATTGGTCAGCGTGTTGTCTAACAGCGACTTCAACTACCTGCCCGTGGTCGACGAGGACGGCCACCTCCTTGGAGAAATCGACATATTGAAGATTCGCCACATCGTCTTTCGCACAGAGCTTTACCAGCGATACACTGCCGCCCAGCTCATGACACCCGTGCCAGCGTTTCTTTACAACAACGAGCCCATGGAGAAGGT
>DJQL01000027.1:0-3923 GCA_002437565.1 Prevotella sp. UBA6387 | reverse complement strand
TGACAAGTTTTTTCATCAATATTTGCCCTCTCTGCGACTTGCAATCCAGAGAGGGCAAATTGTTTTTTGGTGGGTCATCGACCCTCTGGCATACCTGCAACGGAAACCGTCTCTTGCCTCTACGCCTATATCGCATAGAGAAATAGGCGTAAAGACGTTGGCTTTCAAGCGCAAAGGCCATGCGATACAGGCGCAATGGCGTTGCCTTTCAAGCGTAATGGCGACACGATACAAGCGTAATGGCAGCTCCACAAGCCTTTGCCCAAAGTCATCAGAAGTGTTAATTATAAATAATATCCTGATAGCCAACTTTTTAGGCATAACCCTCATAATTCGCCCATTCACAACCACGAGACGACACTCCTGGAAAAAATCGATTCCCAGGAAGCGTTTTGTCATGATTTTTTCAACTGCCCTTGTAAATCCTAAAAACACAAGAATACTGCTTCGCTGGCAATAAGAAATGCCCTCCATGATTGTCCACTCAATAAATATTTGTTAAATATATCGCAAATTGAAATTATTACAAATAAAGTTATAAAATAATTCACTATTTTTGCAATGTTCTTAACATTAGACAGAGCAATGGTAAACTAAATGCATCAACCTATGGCGCACGACATATTTTATAATGCATACAGACTGTATGCCGACGGATTCAAGCACATGCGACTTGGCAGGGTGCTATGGGCCATAATTCTCATAAAGCTGTTTGTGATATTCGTCATCCTCAAGTTGTTTTTCTTTCCTGACGTTCTGAAGCAGAAAGCGCAAGACGGCGATCCCGCGACCTACGTCGCTGGAGAACTGACGAAAAGATAGACCAAATTCAATAATCTCATCCTCAACACAATGAACATTCTATTAACCATCGACCCTTCACTCATAGACTGGTCAAGGGCTCAATTCGCGCTAACGGCCATCTACCACTGGCTCTTCGTTCCGCTGACGCTCGGTCTCGCCCTCATAATGGGCATCATGGAGACGTGCTACTATCGTACCGGGAAACAATTCTGGCGCGACGCGGCAATCTACTGGCAACGACTCTTCGGCGTCAACTTCGCCATGGGCGTGGCCACAGGAATCATTCTCGAATTTGAGTTCGGCACCAACTGGAGCAACTACTCTTGGTTTGTCGGCGACATCTTCGGCGCGCCGCTCGCCATAGAGGGCATCGTGGCGTTTTTCATGGAGAGCACTTTCGTGGCCGTGATGTTCTTCGGATGGGAGAAGGTGTCGCGCGGATTCCACCTGGCCTCCACTTGGCTGACCGGACTTGGCGCTACCATCTCGGCATGGTGGATTCTCGTGGCCAACTCATGGATGCAACATCCTGTGGGCTGCGAGTTCAATCCAGACACGGTGCGCAACGAGATGACGAGTTTCATCGATGTAGCTCTCTCGCCATTTGCCGTAGACAAGTTTTTCCACACCGTCACGTCGTCATGGATAATAGGCGCCGTCTTCGTCTGCGCCGTGAGCTGCTGGTACCTGTTGAAACGACGCAACACCCAGCTGGCCACGGAGAGCATAAAGATAGCCACGGTTGTCGGCATTGCGGCATCCGTGTTGACCATGGCCACAGGCGACTCGTCGGCAGTGAAGGTGGCAGAGGCGCAGCCCATGAAGCTGGCCGCCATGGAAGCCCTGTACGATGGCGGCAACGGCGTGGGGCTTACGGCCGTGGCCGCGGTAAACCCCTTCGAGCAGCCCGACTACGCCAAGGGCAAAGAACCGCCATTGCGCGTTGCCATACCCCACGGTCTGTCATTGCTTGCCACGCACACCATGGACGGCTACGTGCCCGGCGTGAACGACCTGCTGAACGGCTACACACGGCCTGACGGCAGACGCGAACCGTCGGCTGAGGAAAAGATCCAGCGAGGCCGCAAGGCCATCGCCACGCTTGCGGAATACCGCAAGCTGAAGGCTGCCAACCCTGACGACAAGCATCTGCCGCGACTTGCCGCACAGCTCAAGAAAGACATGCCATACTTCGGATACGGCTACATCAAAGACCGCGCGGAACTCGTGCCGTATATCCCCGTGAATTTCTATGCCTTCCGCGCAATGGTGGGAGTGGGCACGCTGCTGCTGCTCTTCTTCCTTGTCATTGGCCATATAGCATGGCGCAACGACATCACGCGGTCGCGCCGCTGGCTACACTTGGCCGCCATAGCCATGCTGCCTCTCGCCTACATAGCCAGCGAGGCGGGCTGGATAGTGGCTGAGCTTGGCAGGCAGCCTTGGGCGATACAAGACATGATGCCAACCCTTGCCGCCGTCTCCGACATCAAGACAGGCAGCGTGGCCATCACCTTCTTCATCTTCCTCGTGCTCTTCACCGTACTGCTCATCGCCGAACTGCGCATCATGTTCAAGGTGATAAGCAATCACACGTCAAATTAACCATAAATAAAAAGAAACTGTCATGACATACACATTTCTTCAGCACTACTGGTGGTTTATCGTGTCGCTTCTCGGGGCACTACTTGTTTTCCTGCTCTTCGTGCAAGGTGCCAACTCCATGGTCTACAGCATAGGCGGCACAGAAGACGGGCAACGCAAGGTGCTCGAATCCACAGGGCGCAAATGGGAGATAACGTTCACCACGCTCGTCACCTTCGGTGGGGCATTCTTCGCGTCGTTCCCACTGTTCTACAGCACGAGTTTCGGCGGAGCCTACTGGCTTTGGATGATAATTCTCTTTTCGTTTGTGCTACAGGCCGTCAGCTATGAGTTCCAGCACCGCAGGGGCAACCTGCTCGGCAAGCGAACATATCGCTGCTTCCTGATAATCAACGGTATAGTTGGGCCATTGCTGCTCGGAGGCGCAGTGGCCACATTCTTCGACGGATCCAACTTCGTCGTGGAGAAAGCGTCGCTCACCGATGTCGGTGGGCCGGTGATAAGCCGGTGGGCCAATGCGTCGGCTGGTCT
The DNA here is from genome assembly GCA_002437565.1 of Prevotella sp. UBA6387. Taxonomy (GTDB): domain Bacteria; phylum Bacteroidota; class Bacteroidia; order Bacteroidales; family Bacteroidaceae; genus Prevotella. The sequence goes on along the minus strand of DJQL01000027.1, from coordinate 983 downwards.
CGACGCTCTTCTTGACCCCTGGAACCTCGTGTTCGGCCTGGCCGTGTTCTTCCTCGCGCGCATGCTTGGCGCGCTCTATGTCATAAACAATGTCGTCGACGACGGCATACGCTCGCGCGGCAGGGCGCGCCTCTTGGGTGCCACGGTGCCTTTCCTCGTGCTGTTTCTCGCGTTCTTCATCCGCCTGTTGCTGAAAGACGGCTACGCCGTAGACGCGGCTACGTCGGCAATCGTAATGGAACCGCTGAAGTATCTGCACAACTACCTCGCCATGTGGCCCTTGGCCGTCATCACGCTCATCGGTGTCGTCTTGCTTCTCTATGGCGTCGTGCGCACGATGGCACGTCCCACTTACGTGCGTGGCATCTGGCCCGCCGGCATCGGCGTGGTGCTGGTTGTGCTGTCGCTGCTCCTCGTCGCGGGATGGGGCGGCACGGCCTACTATCCGTCAAACGCCGACCTGCAAAGTTCCCTCACCATTGCCAACAGCTGCAGCAGCGAGTTCACGCTCCGCACCATGTTCTATGTCTCATTGCTCGTGCCATTCGTTTTCGCATATATAGCTTACGTTTGGAGAGCGATGGACAGGAAATAGGGGTGACAAGGCACGCTTCAGGCATATTGCTTAATTCACTTAAACTTCCATTACCTTGAAGCACACTTTCCTATAATTCGTTATAAGGGCTGCATTCCTCACTTGAAATATAGCCCTTATCCATCTAACTCAAATCGGTCATTAGAAAAAGCTTCATGTATTTTTCTAATGACCGATTTGGGGTTCTATTCTACATCAAACCACAACTGCATCTTGTCAGTTTGTTGTTTAAGCTGTGTTGTATATCTTTTATGTCCTACATCAAACCACAACGTTCGGTCTATTGACCTCCTTTGTGACATGTTGTATATCTTTTATGTCCTACATCAAACCACAACACAAAAAGGGGACTGTTTTCGCGATAAGTTGTTGTATATCTTTTATGTCC
>DJQL01000080.1:27706-44716 GCA_002437565.1 Prevotella sp. UBA6387 | reverse complement strand
GAGGCCATCAACGTGAAGTCGGGCTGCAAACTCGATGTGGCCAACAATATAATCTACAACGCTTGCACCAATGCTTTCAAGATCTCGAATGCAGGCAACAGCGAGGCTGTTCCATTGACAGAGATGACAGCCTACAACAATACCATCGTCGATTGTGGTTGGCGTCGCTCCAAAAACAAAAAAGGCGGTAGCGTATGGGTGGAGAAGGCAGCGAAGCCTGTCTTCGTGAACAACCTCATCTATGATTCTCGCTTTGGCTTGAAGCAGCCTAAGCAGGATGGTGCCGACATGGAGCACAGTCGTCTCACGCCAAACTATTACTTCGCCTCCACAGAGACTGGCGTGGAGCAGATGGCAAAAGGTGCATCGCTCGGCATTTGGTTCGACACCGACCTCAAGAGCACGGTGGCTGGTCAGCTTAATCCGCTCTTCAAGAACTTTCACCAAAGTGATAAGATGAATATCAACTGCGAGATAGATAATGTGGAGCAAGGCGCTCCGCTGGCATTCGACACCAGTTGGGACTTCCATTTCAAGGAAGGCAGCCCGGCATTGTCAGGTGGTGTCACTGATTTCGTCCGTCTCTTCCCGGATGGCCTTCCATTCTTCGGAATGAAGAAGGTGAATTTCTTGGATAGCAAGAACGACCAGAACTATTACTTCACAGCTCCATTGCCAAACGCAAGATTCGGAGCGTGGATGTAAGCATTTAAAAGAATTTTGTCCAACTATAATATTAAGGGGGGCTTGTCTTTCCAGACAAGCCCCCCTTATAATATTTGAATTTTACACTTAATTACCGAATTCACGCGTTCACGGTGCCTGATAATTTTTGTTAAACATTTCTTGAAACTCCATAATTTAGGATAGAATGTCGTAACTTTATTTTTTAAATGAATTTATAGACCATTAAAGTTTACGATTATGGAAATAGGACAAAAATTGCCAGAAATCCTTGGCGTTGACCAAGAGGGAAAAGAATGGACTCTTGCCCAGTTGAGCGGCAAAAAGGTTGTGCTTTATGTTTATCCTCGTGATTCTACGCCTGGATGTACCAACGAGGCATGTAATCTTCGAGACAATTACGAACGTTTTATATCAGAGGGATATGTCGTAATAGGCGTGAGCACACAAGATGCCAAAAGTCACAAGAAGTTCATAGAAAAAAACAACCTACCATTCCCTCTCATCTGCGACACAGAGAGAACCTTAGTCACGCAACTCGGTGTATATGGTGAAAAGAAGATGTATGGCAAAACAGTTATGGGTGTATTCCGCACTACGTTCATCGCAGATGAACAAGGTGTCATAACCCGCATAATAGGACCGAAAGAGATTAAGGTGAAAGAACATGCCAACCAAATATTAGGATGAGGGCATAATGCTGCAAAATCGATTATTGCATCTGAGCAGACTTTCACCGCCGCACAAAGACAATTATCACAACAAATTGGTATTTTTATTTTAAGCAACATGAAAAAACTGTTTTTTACCCTCACATTGGTACTAACGGCCTTGCTCGCAAGTGCGAAAGGCAAAAAGATTCCAGTATACGCATGGACTGGGCTTGAACAGAACGCTAACGAGAAAAGCCTTACAGCTGATTTCAAGGCATGGAAAAAGCATGGCGTGACTGGCGTGTGTGTGAACGCCGGCATGGACATTGAAAAAATTCGCCTTGCTTCAAAGGCTGCAAAAAAAGTCGGACTGGAATACCACGCATGGGTACCTACCATGGTGCAAGGCGGGAAGCCAAAGAGCTGGTACACGGTGAACCGTCTTGGTGAGTCGGCTTATGACAAACCAGCCTACGTGCCTTATTACACCACGCTCGACCCACGCAACGAAGATGTGAAAAAGTTCCTCACGGAGAAGTTTGAGGAAATAGCCTCAATACCCGATGTTGACTACGTGCAACTCGACTACATACGCTACGCCGACGTGATTCTCGCACGTGGATTATGGGACAAATACGGCCTTATAATGAACGGAGAGTACGCCAAGGCAGACTATTGCTACTGTCCCGATTGCGTGGCAGCCTTTAAAAAACAAAGCGGAATAGACATTACAAAGGTGACAGACCCATCGAAGATAAAGGAATGGGCACAGTTTCGCTGCAATGCGGTGACTGACCTCGTAAACCAAATATCAGATGCCGTCCACGCAAAGGGGAAGAAAATAAGCGCAGACGTGTTTCCCGGCCCCAAGAGCTACGCAGAGTGGATGGTACGCCAGCAATGGAACAACTGGAAACTTGATGCCGTGTTCCCAATGAACTACAACGACTTTTATATGGAGCCTGCTGCCTGGGTTGGGAAGATAACCAAGGAAGAGACAGAGTCCATCAAGGGAAAGAACACATTGCTGTATAGTGGCCTTTTCATATGCCACGACTGGAGAAACAAGGACAAGGTTGTAGACCCTGAAAACTCCGGGCTATTGCCTTCTGAGATAGAGGAGGCCGTGGAGTCATCGATCGCGGCTGGCGCAAATGGCATAAGCCTGTTCACGCCAAGCTCCATGACCGACGAACATTGGATAGAACTCGAAAAGGTTCTCAAGAAGTTAGAGAAATAACATTCGCTAAACGTAAACCTTCTTGAAGCGCAACCACATCATGACACCTGCCGATGTGAGCCCAAATGGAAACGCCATCCATATGCCAACAAGTCCAAAGTGGAACACAAAGCCACAAAGATAACCTACAGGGAGCGAAATGACGAAAAAGGCTATGAAGGCTATAACCATGAGAGGCTTAACATCAGCAATGCCTCGCAGGGCGTTGGCATAGGTGATTTGCAAACCGTCGCCAAACTGATAAATGAAGAATGGCAACATGAGTGAGATAACCGTAGCCGAGACTTCCGGGGAATCCGTGAACCAGCCACCGATGTGGTTGCGCAACAAGAAGATGATGCCACCTAACAATAACTCTAATGCCACCATGACTTGCAAGCCTGCAACCACGGTATGGCGCACATTCACACGGTCGTTCTGACCGTTGAAATAACTTGTCCGCACAGCTACCGCGGCTCCCAATCCGTAATAAACCATAAAGGTGAACTGCGATATGGTAATCATCACCTGATGAGATGCCAAGGCTATTGTGCCAAGCCACCCAACCATTATTATTGACAGAGAAAACGACGCCGTCTCCATGCCCATCTCCAAGGCTATGGGCGTTCCGAGCGATACCAAGCGACGCACCAACTCGCGCGACCAACCCAATCGAAAGAACCCATCACGGTATGGCCGCATCTTCTTTTTCACGAGGAAAACGAAAAGGAACAATGCCACCATCACTACGCGCGAGAAAAGTGTTGACACGCCAGCTCCCACTACACCCATCTCAGGCATGCCCGCCTTGCCGTAAATAAGCACATAATTGCCGATGATATTGAGCAAGTTGCCTGAAAGCAGAATCCACATCGACGTACGTGTCTCTGTAATGCTGTCGGTGAATTGCTTAAATGCGTTAAACAGCATTACAAAGGGCATTGAAGCCAATAATACTAAGAAGTATGGCCTGATATATGGCATCAATTCCGCCGGCTGTCCAATATTGCCAACATTGAGATACAGTATTGCCAATGCCGCCATCATGACCGCACCCGCCATTAAGTTAGCCAACAGCGCACAACGGAGTGCCCTGCCAGCCTGTGGCAGCTCTTCGCGGCCAAAAAGCCCACCGACTATTGGAGTAAGCCCATAAGAGAAGCCCGTGGCCGTGATGATGACAAGGTTCATTATGTTGTTTACAAAAGAGGCGGCACCAAGCTCTGTCGTACTATGGTGCCCCACCATCATGGTGTCTGCGAACCCCAAGATTATCATACCCAACTGGCCTATCATTATTGGGATTCCAAGCGAAAGAAGCGAACGATAATGGTACGGATACAATCTCATACTCAACTGTTAAGCATATTCTTTGACAGCCCGTGCGAGTTTTTCCAGAGCTGTCTCGACATAAGCCTTTGGTGAGCCCACGTTCAATCGCATGAACCCTTCTCCACCAGGCCCGAACATCTCGCCGTCGTTAAGGGCAAGATGAGCCTTGTCGATGAAAAGATCGAGTAAAGCGTCGTGACCAAGACGCAGACCTTGACAATTGAGCCAAACCAAGAAGCTCGCCTCTGGACGTATTGGCTTGATTTGTGGCATACGATCGCGGCATAAGTTCTCTACAAGGCGGATGTTGTCCTCCACGGCGGCAAGCATTTGTCTCCGCCATTCCTCACCTTTGCGGAAAGCCGTAATGGTAGCGATATGAGCGAAGATATGGGCTTCGTCAAGTTCATTGGCTTTCAGCCAGCCAAAGAACCGCTTGCGAATGTCGGGATTGGGCACTATGGCATGCGACGATACTATTCCAGCAATGTTAAACGTCTTCGTGGGAGCTTGCATGGTGATGCTGATCTGAGCGGCTTTCTCCGACACAGAGGCGAAAGGTATGTGCTTGTGGCCGAAAAGGGCCATGTCGCAATGTATCTCATCGCTGACGACAAGCAAGTTGTGGTCATAGCAGAAGTCGGCAAGACGAACGAGCGTCTCCCGGCTCCAACATATGCCCCCTGGATTGTGAGGATTGCACAAAATGAGAATGCGGCATTTGTCATCGCAAACTCTCTCAAGCCCATCAAAGTCCATCTCATAATAGTCGCCAGCCTCCACGTGGTCTGCCTCAAGTGCCTCGGGATGAACCTTCAGTGGGTTCCATAGCACTTCACGCTCGTTTGCGCGTGGCACAAGGAAAAATGGATGGTAAACCGGTGGCATGACGATGACTTTTTCATCAGGCTTACAGAAAAGGTTGCTGATAAGCCCTATACCCTTGACGATTCCCGGTATGAAGCTAATCCACTCTGGCTTAATATCCCAGTTGTGATGTGTTTTAATCCAGTCAATTATGGCAGGACAGTAGTCTGCTGGTTCCACGGTGTAGCCAAGGATGGGATGTTCCAACCTCTTGCGCAATGCGTCAAGGATATCGGGCATGACCGCGAAATCCATGTCAGCCACCCATAAGGGTTGAAGGTCATCACGTCCCCAGCGTGGCAAAAGAGCCTCGTGCATGAGGTCACCACTGCCCTTTCTGTCTATAATGGTATCAAAATCGTATTTCATGTCGTGTCGTGTTTTTAGCTTAAATGACGATTCATTTAAGACAATGCTTGCTTAATGTCGTTGAAGATGTCATCAACGTCTTCCAATCCGACACTCAAGCGAACCGTAGTGTCGAGCACGTCCATTTTAGCTTTCTCCTCAGGGGTGAAATTACCAAAGATGGTAGAGTAAGGATGAATGGCAAGCGTGCGGTTGTCAAATAGGTTTGTGGCACGATGCACGAGCTTGAGATTGTTTAGGAAGTTGAAGCATGCCTTTTCATTTTCCAGGTCAATGCAAACCATTGCACCTGCCGTTTTGCCAAATTGTTTTTGAGCGAGCTGGTAAAACTTATTGTCTTCCAAGCCAACATAGTTTACCGACTTGATTTGCTTCAAGCCTCGCAATTTCCTTGCCAGTTCAAGGGCGTTTGCCGACTGCACACGGTAGCGAGCATCAAGGGTCTCAAGGCCCATGGTTTGCATGAAAGCGACTTGTGGGGTCATGTAGGCTCCGAAGTTGAAAAGCAGCTCACTCTTTATCGTGGATGTGAAACCTTTAGTGTAGTCGGTACCGTAATCTATTATCAATCCTCCGAGGGATGTCGCGCCTCCACTGATGTATTTGGTTGATGACACCACCTCAATGTCTACGCCAAGCTCTTTTGCCAAGAACATGGTAAACGGAATTGTCGTGGTGTCCGCAACGAGAGGTATATTGTGTTCATGTGCGACTTTCGCGAGAGCCGTAAGGTCGGCGACCTCCATTTGTGGATTGGTGATTATCTCCACAAAGATACAACAAGTGTTATCATCTACCGCCTCCTTCACTTTCTCTATGTCTGTGAGATCTGTTGTATGAAGGTTTACCCCGAATTTTCTCAACGAGCGATTGAGCAAATCGAATGTGTTGCCAAACATATGTGTAGACGACACCACATTCTTGCCTTGCGCTGTGAGCGCAAGCATGGCGTTGCTTATTGCCGCCATGCCACTATTGAGCGCAGACACGCTGAAAGCATCGGTAAGCGCACGCACGCGATCCTCGAAATTATCGACCGTTGGGTTCTCACAGCGTGAGTAGTCTGGCGCGTCTATGCGCTCGCAGAAAGCGTCTGCCATAGTCTGCGCATCGTCGAATTCGTATGCCACGGCATTGTATACTGGCATGCTCAATGCATCATAAGCATCACGACGACGATAAGGCAAGTGAATTGCCTGTGTGTTTTTCTTCATTTTAGATTAATGATTAGTACCATTGAACGGCGTTGCTGTAACCAGAACGCTTGTCATATTTCAATGCGTCTGTAAGAGTTGACGCATTACAACGGAATGTGAAATTATAGCTTGCGTAAGGAGCGAGGACGAGGGAACAACTCATGTTGAAGCAGTGAAGGTCGCGCTGCAAGGAAGCCGTGGTCATCGACACCTTGTGGTTGTCGAAGTCATAGCCTGAGGAGAAACTTATGTTCCAACCATCAGAAATACGGAGGTTTCCACTGACATTGAGTGTCTGCGTGAATTTGTATGGATACCTCATGGTCTTGTAGTTGAACTTGTTTATGTCCGTGTTCTCGCTCATGGTTATGCCATATCCAAAAGTGAGCGACCAAGGCATGGAGAATTTCATGTAGCCATCGCCGTCGGTGTCGGCCTTGCCACCCTTGCTGTCCTTTGAAGCCCCATGCTGTGCGTCGATCATGGTGTCATCTACATTGCTTTCAATGTCGGTGTCCATCTCGTCATCGTCATCTCTCTTGTTTTTCTTGTCATTGTCATCATCATCCTTGGCACCGCCAAACAATTTCTTTATCTTTTCAGGGGTCAAGGTATAAGAAATGTTCTGCGACATGCCTTGGAAACGTCCCCATTTTCCCATGCCCCAATAAGTGTGGTTGCCAACGTAGGGCTTGCCTTGGTTGTCAAGCTCATAAGCGTAAGAGGCGAATACGCCTGTCATGTTGAAGGTATAGTTTTTCCACCATTTCAGTCGCAGGTTGACGGAAAGGTCACTAAGTGGCTTTTCCTTCGCGGCCATGTTATACGACATGGACCACCCCAGCTGGTCGATGAGGCTTATCTTCTTGAAGCCGGTAGAATCCTTGTCGCTTTTGACCTTCATCTCGATATTATTGTCGAAGCTCCAAGATATGCTACCCGTGCGTCCCTTGCCTGGCACGCCATATAGCTCGTTCTGGTAAGGAGAGTATTGTACGAGAGACACGTTGCCGTCGGCGTCGGTCTTTTGGTATGTCTGATAATAACCATAGCGCGAGGCGCTGAAATCCGGAGCGTAGCTGAAACTAACCGTTGGAGTCAAGACATGCCTTATTGCCTGTATCTTGTCGCCGAAAATCTTGCGGCTTGGCTTCCAAAAACCGTATATCTTGGTTGAAGCCGAAAGCGAGAGATTCCAGTTGTACACGTTGTGGAAGCCGTATGTGGTATCGGAAACTTCCGTTTGCGTTCGCTCGTCCCACGACTTGTTTACCTTATTGGTGTACATTCGGTCAGTGAAGTTGAACGAAGGGTTGAGGTTGATGTATTTGAACAATGTGAAGTTGGCACTTATAGGTATGCTGTGTTGGAATCCATTGCGCCAATCCTTGATAAGGCTCGAATGCATCAACTTGTTCTCCTTGGTATTGATGGAATTGGAGAACTGCCCGGTATAACTCATGGATATCTTCTCATACCACCGCTCGTCGCCAGCGGCGTGCTTGCGGCGGAAAGGGTAAAATCGGGATATGCTTATGTTAAGGTCTGGCAGTGTCATTGAGATTGTGGAGTCGCGCATGTTCTGGCTAAGGTTCGCCGTTGAACTAAGCGTCATGCCTATGCTGGAGAATGTCGTGCTCCAGTTTACGGAAGATGTACGTGTCGATTGCGTCAACGACTGCGGATTGTACATACTTGTCAGGTTGTTGCGCTCATAACTCGACGTGGCAAAGTTGACGCTTGCGGAGAGAGACATGAAAGGGTTGGCCTTGGCATCCTGCCTATGGCTCCACTGCAACTTGAAGCTGGTCTGCTTGGCATAGTCGGGCATTCCCTTGTCGCCAGTACGCGTGTCTTGGTAGCTGAAAAGGAAGGAACCGTTATACTTATAGCGCTTCCGGTAATTGCTCGTGGCTGTGAGTCCCCATGATCCCTTAGTGTATATCTCGCCTATGAGCTTCAAGTCCATCTTGTCGCTCAGAGCGAAGTAGTAGCCTCCGTCCCTAAGATAGAAGCCGCGGCTTTGCTCATCGCCATAGCTTGGCATTATAAAACCCGAACTATAACTCTTGGTGAATGGGAAAAAGCCATAAGGTATGGCAAACGGCAATGGCACGTCGGCCACGACTATGTAGGCCGGGCCAAAAGTCACATCCTTCCCAGGACGCACCTTGGCGCGTGAAAGGGAAATGTAAAAGTCTGGATGCTCCTTGTCGCAAGTGGTGTAGCGACCATGCGCGAGATAGACGTCGCCAGTTTCCGTACGCTTCGATATCTTGCTTCGCAGGAAACCGTCTTCCTGCTTGGTCAGCGCGTTCTGCACCAAGCCTTTCTTGGTCTTGAAGTTGAAAGATATGGTGTCGGTATCATAATTGTCGGCACCCATTACGAAAACCGGGCGGCCTTTGATGCCTCCTTTCTCCGTGCTGTCTGGCGATCCCGTGGCGTGGACAAGCGAAGAGTCAAGGTTCATGCGTATCTTGTCGCTCTTCAAGTCCATGTTCTCATATTTCACTTCCGAGTTGCCATACAGTTTGGCGTCTTTGGTCATGGCATCATAAACCAAGGAGTCGTTTGCCGAATAAGTGACAGGAGCGTCGATTCCCTGTTTCTTTGCGCGATTTATTGAGTCGGCCCGAATGGAGTCGTCTATTGCCTTGTTGTGATGATAAACGGCAAGCTGTAGAGAGTCCATCGCAAGCGTGTCTATCTCAGCCTTGTCTGCTATTATTGAATCCTTGCCCTCTTTGCCGCTTGCCGTCCCAGCGTCATGTTTCTTCACCGGAAGGAGTGTACTGCTTCCAGCCCAAGAACACACTACGGCGGAAATGAACAATATGATGAAAGACTTAGTCCTTAAATATGTCAACATTACTGATGCATGTATTATAGTGCATACATTATCGCATAGTGACAATGCATAATATTAGTGCAAAATTACAATATTATCTTGTGAAAAATAGCCTATTTTCGCAAAATTAACGTCTTACCCATAATTTATGGGCTTTGTTAATATTAGCTAAATGAGATTAATAATAGTCCACTGGTTTTTGCGATTGTAAATAAATGATTAACTTTGCACAACCATTTTGGATTAACCATCCAATTCCAGATGGCATCAACAAAAGCCATGGTTCCGTAGCTCAGCTGGATAGAGCAACAGATTTCTAATCTGTGGGTCTAGGGTTCGAATCCCTACGGAATCACTTTTAGCAAAAAAGGAAGTCTCTCCGAGACTTCCTTTTTTGCGTTTATAGTCATTGATAGGATTATTCTTAATGTGAATGGTGGAGTCTTGTTAAAGCCGTTTCGCCCTCGCTCCACTCCGGTAATGTGAGAGTAAAGACGCCGTTATCATAGGCAAGTGTGCACTCTCTTCCGTCATGGTCTACGCCAAGGGCTTCGGGTAATCTCTGCCACATTTCCATAATCATTTTTTATTTTAACAGTTTGCAAAATAAGAATCATCTTCTTATAAAGTGAGGGTGAAGTTCATCCCCATAATTTGAATCGTACCTGAATCCTTCCGTCTCGAAATTCAATATGTCGGCTGGCTGGGCAATCCGGTGCTTGATGATATACCTTGCCATGGCTCCACGGCAACTTTTGGCATGAACAGTCACCACCTTGATGGTGTCGCCATTGTCCACATAAAACAATGGCTGAACGACCTTCACCTCTTGGCACACTCTCTTCCAGTCGAAGAGATGCTCAAACTCCTCTGTGGCAAGATGAACAAGGATTCCATCGTCGGCCTTTACAGCTTCTATCAGCACGTCTGTGAGATATTGCTTCCAAAAGGCAAATAGGCTCTTGCCACCAGCAGCCTGCAGCTTCACCTTCCCTTCCATGCGATAAGGGTGAATGCTGTCCAACGGACGCAACAAGCCATATAGGAAAGACATGATGAAGAGATGCTCTTGGGCAAAACGGAAGTCTTCGCGAGAGAAAGTTTCCGCCTTGAGATATTTGTATGCCTGCCCAAAGTATGCGAGAATGGCAGGCAGCCGCTCTTCCTCATTCCAAAAGCCCTGGTATCGCAGTTTGTTCTCAATGGCGATGGATTGGCTGCACCCCAGTTCCCTCATGAGGCGGCTCTTGTCCCATGAGGCAAGTTCCTGGACAAAGCGTTCTGTTTTATCCTTAAACTTCGGCTCACTATTCATCGGCACATCCACAGACGTGGAAGCCTTCATGATCTTTGCTGATGCCAATACTATTTGCATAGGATGAATTAGCTTTTCAAGATAAAATCATTGCATTTTTTATGATCTCAACCACTTTCCTGTCTGCCGGCAACCAATCCACCGTGTCAAGTTCATCATCCGCAAGCCAACTTGCCGCCTCCGCCTCCACAAGAAACAAGTGGCCTGTCGCGACATGGCACAGATAGCATGCCATGTGGAGGTGAAAGGATGGATAGTCATAATCCACTGTCGTGATGTGATGGTCTATCGCTATCTCGACTTCCAATTCCTCGCGTATCTCGCGACACAAAGCCTCCTCTGGCGTCTCTCCCGGCTCTATCTTTCCACCAGGAAACTCCCACCAGTCCTTAAACTCGCCATAGCCACGCTGAGTGGCGAAATATTTGCCACCGTTTTCTATCACGGCAGCCACAACGTTTATCGTCTTCATTTCTCACTACATATCAAAATCTGGTCTTACACGGCCTTTACGAATTTAGCAATGGCAGGCTTCTGCAATTTCCACTCTATGTTCATAGGATAATTGCCGTGAGAGCTCACATAATCGAGCAACCCCATACAATAGTAGGGACTTGTGTTTCCAAACCCGTCTTTCTTGTCCTCACGAACGAATAGAAGGAAGCGCCGCCCATTGCCGCGTTGTTTGACATAACGCGATCCGGCATTAGAGTGTGACATTGTGTTTTGCGACTGCCAGTGAAAGCGCCACTCGCTTATGAAATAGTCGTTGTATTGCGTTGAGGGCGAGAAGTCTTTCTCCGACTTGTTCAGCGTGACAAACAACAACTCAGTGTTGCTCTCGTCAACGTAGAACACTCCTGCCGCCACGCCCTGCATTTTCTTGTAGGCTGTCTGACGGCCAAACAAGGCGAATATCTCCTCACGAGTGTAGCAGCCGTACAATTCCAACCCACAAGGAAAGTCCTTGCCCATAGGATATGTCTTGAACTCCAGGTTAGAGTGCAGATAATCCATGAGTTCGATCATTTCATGTTTTAACTGTGGATATTGCTCCACCTTAGCCAATGCCTCGTAAATGCTCGCAAAACCGACTTTCCCAATTCTATCCTGAAACAAGGCGTAATATAGCATCATGGCGAAATGGCTGTCTGCCGTGTTGCCTTCAGCCATCTTGTCTTGAGACCAGTCAGGCTTGCATCCATTGGAAAGGAAACGCCTTATGAAATTGATGAACGCCACGGAATTAACATGGGTGAGATTGCCCATGCCCTTCACCAGGCGGCGAGAGATGTCATCATTTTCAAGCGGCGCGCACTTGCCAGCGACAGCCTTCAGTGTTGTCCAACAGTTGTTGCCTTTATATATCAGACGCACATCCTGTCCGCAGTTCTCGACAAATTGCGATAATGTCGGCACAGTGTCATAAGACATCAGTTCCTTCACCAGGCGGCGAGTGTTGTATATCGCACCATGAATATTCGCCAATACATATTTCTGTGCCTTTCGCTCCATATATATTGAGCAGCCATGCGGCAGAAGCGTAAACCCGTTCTTTACCTGTTCCTCGATGCTGCGATCCTTGCGCAAGCATAAAGCGCGGAAACGACTCGCAAAATCGTATTGGCGGTTCACCTGAGCCACAAAGTCGAGAACGGTGAGATAATCCTTGCCCGCACTCAATCGAAGTCCGCGACCGAGCTGCTGCAAGAATACCGTAAGGCTATCGGTAGGACGAAGAAACAGTACCGTGTCAACCTCAGGAATGTCCACACCCTCGTTGAAGATGTCGACGACACAAAGGTAATTAACACGCCCCGCAGCCAAGTCACGGTTCAGCCGCACTCGCTCCTCGGCACTTGTTGCAGAAGTCAATGCGGCTGCCTTCAAGCCATAACCATTGAATTGCTCGGCCATAAAAGCAGCATGCCTACGGTCGGAACAGAAACAAAGCGCACGGCAACGAGTCTCGTCGGGCAGATATTCTTCGAGCTTTCGTATGATAAGCCCCACCCTCTCATGATTGCAAAGCCTGTCGGAAAGCCTCGACAAGATGTATTTGCCATTAGCCCATAGCTCATCGCCCGACAAATCAACGTCATCAGTAATGCAGAGATATTGAAAGGGCGTAAGCAGTCCCTCGTCAAGGGCTTGAGGAAGTCGTATTTCAGCACTTATCCTGCCGCCGAAATCTGGCAGCAAGTTCTGTCCGTCCATACGCTCGGGAGTAGCTGTAAGTCCAAGCAACAGCTTCGGCCTAAACTCATCCACTATGACCCGATAACTTGAGGCCGCGGCATGATGAGCCTCATCTATGACAATGTAATCGTAAAAGTCAAGACCTTGTTGGCGGAAAAGATCCAAATTGTTGTTTAGCGTAGCCACCGACACAAACAGGTGCTCCATGGAATCCGCAGGCCTGTAATCGCCCACCCACAACTCACCAAAGTTGGCGTCACCGAGCACGCTGCGGAACGTGCGCAACGACTGCTTCAGGATCTCTTCGCGATGTACGACAAACAGCAGGCGGTTGTGCAGTGGATTTGCCTCGCGAAAGCGTTTGTAATCGAAAGCCGAGATCACGGTCTTGCCCGTTCCCGTAGCAGCCACCACAAGGTTGCGCATAAGTCCGTTATCCTCTCGCTCCACTTGCAGACGGTCGAGAATAGCCTTTTGATGTGGCAGCAACTGGTAGCGTGAGAACACCTCAACAGGCAAGCCATTGTTCCTGCTACGCTGCACGGCCAACTCACGACGAAACTTCTCTATGCCTCCTATGTGGAAGTCCTCAAAGTTGTCACTGTTCCAATACATCTCAAACGCAGCGAGCGCCGACTTAATGATGTGTGGATTCTCTACGTTGGTCACTCGGATGTTCCATTCAAGTCCGTCGGTCTGGGCGGAATGCGACAGGTTGGACGAACCTATATATGCCGTGCTGAATCCAGAGTTGCGCACAAAAATATAAGACTTCGCATGAAGGCGTTCGATGTTGGTGTTGTAAGAGATGCGGATATCGGTGTTGGGCAATGCCGCCAACTGCTCCACGGCCTTGGCCTCGGTTACACCGCAGTATGTGGTAGTTATGACGCGCAGCTTATGTCCATCGCCCTTGCAGAAGTCGCGCAACTGGTCGAGCATCATCCTTATGCCCGACATGCGCAAGAACGACACTATTATGCATATCTGGTCGGCAGAGGCTATGTCGCGCATTATCTCAGCACCGAGCGGCACGCCAGACTGTCCGCCAGTGAACAGATTGCTAACACGGAAGCCCGACAGCGGACGCACGATTTCCTTCTTTGTGGCGCGCAGTGCGGCCTCACGTTGTTCACTTACCACGGCTGACAGAAGTTCTGGCACAACCGAGAGCTTCTCCTCGTCGTCAATATCTACCGACTCGAGAATGCTATTGGTCAATTCTATCTTGTTCTCCACCGGCACGTCAGCATCCTCAAGCTTTCTGCGTATGGCATCGGAAACAAAGTCGGCCAGTATTTTTGCCGATTCCGCCGTGTCTATCCGCTCTGTTCGGCACACGTAACCAGCCGCTTCGGTCTGACGCATGTCGTCTAAGAGCCTGTCGCTAATCAGATTTTCATAAATACCTTCTTTTAGTTTCATAAGCAACTAAGGACACCTCCGCGGAGGCTTAGAATTCCGCTACGAGGATATTATAATATAGTATTCCACGTGCAAATGTACTAAAAGTTATTGGCTTAAACTATATTATTATCACATATTATCCGTTTCTTTGCCTTATTGTCTCATTCATGTTCTTCTTTGCAGCATTTCTTGCCACAGTCGAGCCAGCAAATCATGTTTACCCCTTGTCGGATAATACGCTTCAAAGAAAAAAAAGGCCATAAGCCTTGGAATATCTCATAACACGTTCAACATATTCCAAGGCTTATGGTTCAGGGCTATCACCACTCCACTTTCTCATTCAAGATGACGCCGTCTGTGGCATCCTCGGCAGTGAACGTGGCGCCACGATACTGCACGCAGAGCATCACCAGCGGCTCGGTGCCATTGTTGCGAACGGAGCGCTTGCCCTTTGGAGCCACTCTCACCACGCTTCCCTCGGTGATGGGGAACACCTTGCCATCAACCTGGAACTCGCCATTGCCGCTGAGGAAGAAATACAGCTCCTCATGATTTTTGTGGGTGTGTAGGAAACCCGTCTCCGTGCCTGGAGCGAACGACTGGAAGGAGAACTCTCCACCTGTCGCACCTACCAATGCGCCACCAAACACCTTGCCAGGAATCTTAACCTCTGGGGAAAGTTCCAATACATACTCATTCAAATCGCTCAACTTGCCGAAATCCACGGCCGTGGCGTTTTCTGCCTTGAAAATAGTCTTTGCTTCTTTCATTGTTTTTGAATAATTCTTGTTGTTTTAATCGTGTCCCGACTATAATCATCGTTTGACAATGCAAAATTACTATGACATTTTCATTTACACAATAAGGCACATTGGCGTGGGTTACTTACCTCTAAGTAACCATTGCTGATTATCAGCAACTAAGACTTCTGCGGTTTAATTTACTTTAACGCGGAAAGTTACGGCACGTTAAGAATGTTAGTTACTTTTGCATACTAATATTGACAGTTAAGCGTTTACAGACATATTGACACAATGCGACTATGAGTAACCAAATAACAGACGCCATCATACAAGATTGCCCCATCCGCAACATCTTGACACATATTTGCGGCAAGTGGTCATTGCTGATAATCTATGTAATGCACCGAAGCGAGAGCATGCGTTTCAATGCCCTCCACCGAGCCATCCCCGACATATCGCAAAAAGTGCTGACCTCAACACTTCGCTCTCTGGAGACGGACGGTTTCATCACCCGCCACGTCTATGCCGAGGTTCCGCCACGGGTGGAATATTCACTCACAGACCGTGCCCGCTCGTTCATGCCATTGGTTGAAGACATGATAGTCTGGGCGCAGAACAACATGGCCGGGATATTAAAAGACAGGAGCAAGGCAAGAGCCTGACAATAAACGCCAAAAATGGACGTGGCGCGATCACGTTGGAAATGGCATCGCGATTCAAGCGTAAAGCCGGCGCGATTCAAGCGTGAAGGCGACGCGCTTATTTCAAGGCTTGCTATTTCTTATCAGCACAAATGCCTAACTGCTTGAAAACAAACACCTTACTCTTCATACCATTCGACACGACAACATATACATATCGGAACTTATCCTTATTGGATGGCTCTATTTTCACCGTGAGCTTTTCGCTGTTGGGGCCTTGCTTCTCTATGTCGGCGGTAGCCCACAACGCTTCCATCTTATAGCTCCTGCCCGTCTCCGTATTATAAACCGTGCTCTTGCCGTCAAACCATTCCTTCACCATCGCCAGCCATGGTTCGCCATTATAAATGTCGAAAGTGTAAGTCCCACCTTTGGCTGGAATCAAATACGAATTGTCGCTTTCAACCTTCAATTCGGTCTTGAAACGAATGTTATAAGGATTTACGACATCGGCAGGGTCTTCGTTTGAACAAGACGCAAACGTAAGAGCCGTAAACGCGCCAATGATGAACAATACGCGGAGTAAGGTTTTCCTTTGCATGACTACATGTTTTTTATTTGTGTTGCTTTATGTAATAAAAACGCGAATAATCCGGAAATCTTGCACGGCAAGCAAAGAAAAAAGCAACTCGCCAGTGTTTTTTTTAACACCGACGATGTTGCTCGAAACCTTCAAATAATAAAAAATATCATATCGGCCTCCCATGCATGTGCTGGAGGGAAAAGGAAAAATCTATTCGTGAATGTCCTTCACAGCACGTCCCGATGGCTCGTTCATGTTCTTGAACGCCTCGTCCCAAGCCAAGGCCTCTGCCGTGGAGCACGCCACGCTGGGCACGCTGGGCACCGAGCGCGCCGCGCTGTCAGACGGGAAGTGCTCGGCGAAGATGGAACGATAGTAATATTCCTCCTTGTTGCGAGGTGGGTTTATCGGGAAACGCTCGGCGGCATGAGCCATCTGCTCGTCGCTGACGGCAGAGGCGGTAATCTCTTTCAGGGTGTCTATCCACGAATAGCCCACACCGTCGGAGAACTGCTCCTTCTGCCTCCACGCTATCTCCTCGGGCAGCATGTCGGAGAAGGCGTCGCGCACCACCTTCTTCTCTATCTCCTTGCCCGGGCACATCTTGTAGCTCGGGTCAATGGTCATCGCCACATCAAGAAAATCCTTGTCAAGGAATGGCACACGTCCTTCCACACCCCATGCCGCAAGCGACTTGTTGGCGCGTAGGCAATCATAGAGGTGAAGCTTGGACAGCTTGCGCACCGTCTCCTTGTGAAACTCCTCAGGCGTTGGAGCCTTGTGGAAATAGAGGTATCCGCCGAAAATCTCGTCGGCTCCCTCACCCGAAAGCACCATCTTGATGCCCATCGACTTTATGACCCTGGCAAGCAGGTACATCGGCGTGGAGGCACGCACGGTCGTGACATCGTAGGTCTCGATGAAATATATCACGTCGCGTATGGCGTCAAG
>DJQL01000080.1:0-27645 GCA_002437565.1 Prevotella sp. UBA6387 | reverse complement strand
GGCAACCAATCTTGCCTTGGCAAGGTCTGGCGCGCCCTTCAGCCCCACGGCAAAACTGTGCAGGCGGGGCCACCACGCCTCTGTCGCCCCATTGTTCTCCACGCGGTGGGAGGCATAACGTGCGGCAATGGCGGATATCACGCTTGAGTCGAGACCGCCCGAAAGCAGTACGCCATAGGGCACGTCGCTCATGAGCTGGCGTTTCACGGCATTCATCAGTCCGAGGCGCACTTCCTCAACCGCGTCGCCATAAGACAGTTCTTCCTTTGGCACCGTCTCGCCCTGCATCCAGCCACGCGTGTACCACCGCTGCATGCCCTTGTCGGCTTCCTTGCTCCAATAGTAATGGCCAGGGAGGAAAGGCTCGTAGCGATCGCACTGGCCTTCAAGTGCCTTCAGCTCTGACGCCACGTAAACCTTGCCGTCCTTGTCGTAGCCAATATAAAGAGGTATAACCCCTATTGGGTCGCGGGCTATAAGGAAAGACCCGTCCTCCACGTCATAAAGGGCAAAGGCGAAGATGCCAGACAGGCGCTCAAGCAATGGCACGAAAGAAGACGCGCCATTGGCCTTCCATTCACGATAGAGCGCCAAGATGACCTCACAATCGGAACCCGTCTGATACTGATAACCCTTTGTAGACCGACGAATGTCCGTATGGTTGTATATCTCGCCATTTACGGCAAGCACCTGCTTCTTGTCTGGCGCGAAGAGAGGCTGTCTGCCACTCTCCGGGTCGACGATTGAAAGACGCTCGTGGCATAAAATGGCCGATGGGCCAGTATAGATGCCACTCCAGTCTGGTCCGCGATGACGAATCTTCTGACTCATGCGCAGCGCCTTCTGGCGCAATTCTGGCGTTTGCTCACCGATATTGAATATTCCTACGATTCCACACATAATTTATCTCCTTGTCCTTTTCTTTTACGATGGTTTGTTTAAGACATTTGTTCTGCAACCAAACCCTGAGGTTGCGGTTGCAAAATTACAACTTTCAACAAGAATAAGCAAACAAAAAGATAATTATTTTATGCTTTTGTTATCATTTTGTCAAACATGGCAAGCAAAAGTCATCCGTTATGCATGATATTGCGTGGATGATGCTCAAGAATCTCCTTGCGCAGCGACTCATCGTCGAGGTGCGTGTATATCTCCGTGGTGCCAATGTTGGCATGTCCAAGCAGCACCTGGATGACGCGCAGGTCGGCGCCTCCCTTGAGCAACGCCGTGGCGAAGGAGTGTCGCAAGGTGTGGGGTGATATGGTCTTCTTGATGCCCGCCAATTCAGCCTGCCTCTTGACCATTATGAGTATCATCACGCGCGTGAGATGATGTCCGCGTCGGTTGAGGAACACGTAATCTTCCTCCCCTGGCTTGATTTTCAAGCGGTCACGGTCCATGAACCAGCGCTGAAGCTCCGCTATGGCCTTGTCGGAGATAGGCACGAGGCGCTCCTTGTCGCCCTTGCCGGTGACACGCATGAAATGCTCGTCCAGATTGAGGTCGGAGAACTTCAGGTTGACAAGCTCCGACACCCGCAGTCCGCAAGAGAACAGCACCTCTATAATGGCGCGGTTGCGCTGGCCCTCGTTGCCGTCGAGGTCGATGCTGTCTTCCAGCCTGTCCACCTCCTCGGTGGAGAGGTATGTGGGCAAGTGCTTGGGGAGGATTGGCGACTCAAGCAGCTCGGTGGGGTCAACCTCAAGATAGCCGTCGAGGGTGAGAAAGCGATAAAACGACCGCACGCCAAAGAGTATGCGCGACTGCGAACGCGCGCCAATGGCATACTCATGGAGAGAGGCGGCAAACTGCTCCAAGTCGTCAAGCTTCACGTCGATGGGCGACAAGTCGCGCTCGGAGAGAAACCGCATGAAATAAGTCAGGTCGTGTCGATATGCCTCCTGAGTGTTCACGGAATAGTTTCTGTCAAGCTTGAGATAACGCATGAACCGTCGCACGAGGTCATCGCATAATGATAAATTATTTTGGTTTTTCTTTTGCAATTTAATCCTTTATCTATAATTTTGCCATCAAAGTTAACCATTTGTTGGCAGAAACGACCAACATTGTCCTAAAAATAGCATGAGAAAGATTCAGATAATCAACGGTCCCAACCTCAACCTCCTTGGCGTGAGAGAGCCAGGTATATACGGCAATAACTCGTTTGAGAGCTATCTTCCAGGGTTACGCGAATTGTTTCCCGACGTGGAGATAGACTATTACCAAAGCAACGTGGAGGGCGAGCTGATCAACAAGATGCAAGAAGTGGGCTTCAGCTACGACGGCATCGTGCTCAACGCCGGCGCGTACACGCACACCAGCATCGCGCTGCTCGACTGCATCAGGTCGCTGCGCTGCCCCGTGGTGGAGGTTCACATCAGCAACGTGCACCAGCGTGAGGAGTTCCGCCACCACTCCATGATAAGCTCGGGCTGCAAGGGCGTGATATGCGGCTTCGGACTGCAAGGCTACGAACTGGCAATAAGAGGTCTCCTGCACCATGATTGAGCCAGAGAGCATCGTCGATTACGCCACCGCCAAGTCGGACGCGGAAGGCGACTACCTATACCGCCTCTGGCGCGCCACCAACATCCACACCGTGCATGGGCACATGGCTTCCGGGCATCTTCAAGGACGGCTCCTGAAGATGCTCGTCATGATGCAGCGCCCACGCGCCATCCTTGAGGTCGGAACGTTCTCGGGCTATTCGGCAATATGCATGGCAGAAGGGCTGAAAGAGGTAGCGGAAGAGGCAGGCCATAACGGGAACGACGACACCCCTCGCCTGTACACCTTCGAGATAAACGACGAGATGGAAGACTTCACGCGAAAATGGATTGACGGATCAGACGTGGCCAGATTCATCGACTTCCGCATCGGAGACGCCGTGAAGGAGGCCCCGAAACTCGGGGTGAAATTCGACCTCGTGTTCATCGACGGCGACAAGCGCACATACGCTGAGGTATACGACGCGCTGTTACCACTCGTCAACGAGGGCGGCATAATCCTCGCCGACAACACTCTTTGGGATGGACACGTCGTGGAAAAGGCTTACGACCGCGACAGCCAGACCATAGGCATACGACGTTTCAACGACCACATAGCCAAAGACACTCGCGTGGAAAAAGTCATGGTACCCATTCGAGATGGATTGACCATAATACGCAAGAAAAGAAAAGCCGACGCAAGCGACGAAAAATAAGGTGCCGTTTTTCCACGATTTTTTTGAAAAATCCATTACTTTTTCGTAACTTTGCACACGATATTGACACACTAAAATGAGCAGACAGAAAACGAACCTCATGCTTAACGACGCGATATGCCGTTTGGCCGCACCTGAATCATTGCAGGGTTTGTTTCATGAGCACGAGGAAGGTTACCCTCTCCCTTCAAGCGAAAGCCTTGAGGAAATCATACAGTTGGCTCGTGCCATACTCTTCCCTGGCTACTTCGGGAAGTCGCAAGTCAATATCCATACCATAAAATATCAAATAGGCGTCAACGTCGAGCAGATGTACCACCTGCTCTGCGAGCAAGTCCTTGCCGGGCTGTGCTTCAGCCATGTCGCGGATGCCGACACCGACAAGGTGAAAGTGGCCGACCGCGACTTGACCATGCACGCCCACGACATAGCGAGAGAGCTCATCAGCCGCTTACCGGAGATAAGGCGCGTGCTTGCCACTGACGTAGAGGCGGCATACAACGGCGACCCTGCCGCCAAGAGCCATGCGGAGATAATAGCGTGCTACCCTGTCATAAAGTGCCTCACCAACTACCGCATCGCCCACGAGCTCTGTCTCTTGGGCGTGCCGCTCATCCCACGCCTCATGACTGAGCTTGCCCACTCGGAGACGGGCATAGACATCAACCCGGGAGCAACCATTGGAGAATATTTCACCATTGACCACGGCACGGGCGTCGTGATTGGAGAGACGTGCCGCATCGGACGCAACGTAAAGCTCTACCAAGGCGTGACACTTGGCGCCAAGAGCTTCCCTCTCGACAAGGACGGCAACCCGATAAAAGGCATCCCCCGCCACCCCATAATAGGCGACAACGTCATAATCTACGCCAACGCCACCGTGCTTGGCAGGGTGACCATAGGAGCAGGCTCAATAATAGGCGCCAACGTGTGGATCACCAATGACCTCAAGCCTGGCTCAAAGAAATACAAACAACAGAAAAAAGATATATTTGATTTAGAATTCTATAATGGAACAGGAATTTGAACTTATAGCCAAGACGTTCATGGGACTTGAGAACGTACTTGCCCAAGAGCTCATCCAGCTTGGCGCCAACAACGTGCAAATCGGCAGGCGTGTGGTTACTTTCACCGGAGACAAAGAGATGATGTATCGTGCCAACTTCCAGTTGCACACCGCCATACGCATTCTCAAGCCTATAAAGCATTTCAAGGCTCGCTCAGCAGAGGACGTATATAATAATGTGAAAGACATCGACTGGGGAAAGTATATCGAGCAAGGCAAGACATTCGCTGTGGACTCCGTGGTTTACTCTGACGAGTTCCGCAATTCCCACTTCGTGACATACAAGGTAAAGGACGCCATCGTTGACCAGTTCCGCGAGAACACCGGCAAGCGCCCCAACATCTCAGTGGCAAATCCCGACATCCGACTGCACATACACATTGCCGGCGATGACGCCACGGTCGCCCTCGACTCAAGTGGTGAATCGCTTCACCGTCGCGGTTACAGGCAGGAAAGCGTGGAGGCGCCCCTCAACGAGGTGCTCGCGGCAGGCATGATACTCATGACGGGGTGGCACGGCGAGTGCGACCTGATAGACCCCATGGACGGATCAGGGACAATAGCCATCGAGGCAGGACTCATAGCGCGCAACATATCGCCAGGAGTGTTCCGCAAATCGTTCGCGTTTGAGAAATGGCCCGATTTCGACCAGGACTTGTTCGAGAACATCTACAACGACGACTCGCAAGAGCGGCCTTTCGAACATCATATCTACGCCTACGACATTGACATGAAAGCCGTGAACACGGCACGCATGAACGTCAAGGCCGCCGGATTGTCGCAAGACATCACCGTGGAGCAACAAGACTTCAAGGACTTCAAGAAGCCTGCCGAGAAGAGCATCATCATAATGAACCCTCCCTACGGTGAGCGCATCACCACGCCAAACCTCCTTGGCACTTATCACATGATCGGCGAGAAACTGAAACGTGAATTCGGTGGCAACGAGGCTTGGGTGCTGTCATACCGCGAGGAATGCTTCGAGCAGATTGGCTTGAAGCCTTCGATCAAGATTCCTCTTTATAATGGCTCGCTCGAATGTGAACTGCGCAAGTACACGCTCTTTGATGGCAAGTTGGCCGACTTCCGTCGCGAAGGAGGCATAGTGAAGACCGAAGAGGAAAAGGCGGAGATGGCACAAAAGCACAGGTTCAAGAAAAACCGCGAGTTCAAGGAGCGAATCAGCGGCAACGACTTCTACTCTCTCAAGCGTGAGGCCCAGGCCAACGAGGAAGGAGACATACGCACGTTTAAGTTCCATTCGTTTGAGGAACGCCGCAAGCCTTCACGCCCACGATTCGACGACGACAAGCGCGAATACTCACGCCCGAGAAAAGACCACGGACGCAAAGACGACTTCCGCAAGGACCGTCGTGGCGCGGCTCGCAAGCCAGACCGTCGCAAGCGCGGATTCGATGATGAGGATTAAAAGGCAAGGGGTTAATAACACTGGAATATGATTAAAAAGATATTTGCTTTCATGTTGTCGTTAGCGTCCATGCTTGGCGCAGAAGCACAAGCCCAGACGAAACAGTTCACGCTTGAAGACCTGAACTTCGGCGGAGTCAACTATCGCAAGTTCGTGCCCGAGAACCGATGGTCAACATGGTGGGGCGACGAGCTCGTCAGGCTCGACGCGGAGTATTGCTCTGTCGTCGACAAGAACACGGGCAAGGAGAAGACGTTGCTCACGACAGACCAACTCAAGAAAAGCGGTTTGGATGTCCACTCGCTATACTCCGCAAAATTCCCAGAGGATGGAAAGCCTATCGTGATACTTACCTCCGGAAGCCAAGCCGTGGCTTACAACTGGAAGACTCGCAAGACGCTATGGGCCGTGAGCATCGCGCCTGGCTCACAGGCCTCCAATTTCTGCTATGCGTCTCGTTCGTTGGCATACGTCAAAGACTGGCAGCTCTACGTGGCCCAAGCCACCACTGGAAACAACGCCGAGCCCATGAGCGCGGCGAGGAAGCTCACAAGCGACGGTTCGCGCGAGATTGTCTACGGACAAAGCGTGCACCGCGATGAGTTTGGCATCGACAGGGGCCTCTTCTGGAGCCCTGACGGCAAGAAGCTCGCTTTTTATCGCATGGACCAGTCGATGGTGACAGACTATCCACAAGTTGACATCCCAGACCCAGACGTCACGCCAAAGTCGGGCTCGCGCATAGCCAAGGCCGCCCCAGACAAGTATCCCATGGCTGGCGAGACGAGCCATAAGGTGACGCTTGGCGTTTACGACATGACGACACAAAAGCTCGTGTATCTCAAGGCTGGTGACCCGACAGACAGGTATTTCACCAACGTGGCATGGAGTCCCGACTCCAAGACCATATACATGTTTGAGCTCAACCGCGACCAAAACGATTGCCGACTCGTGAGCTACGATGCCACGACTGGCGAGAAAATGCGAGAGATATACCGTGAGACCGATGACAAATATGTTGAGCCTCAGCACCCTATCGTGTTCCTGCCATGGGACAACGGCAAGTTTGTCATGCAGAGCCAAAAGGACGGCTACAACCACTTCTATATCTTCGACACGACGGGCAAACAGCTCAAGCAAATAACGAGCGGCAAATGGGTGGTGGAGAACTTCCTCGGCTTCGACACGAAGCACAAGGCTATCGTGTATGAGAGCAACGAGATCTCGCCAATACAAAAGAACATTTGGATTGTAGACATCGCCACTGGCAAGCGCGCGCTCATTGACGACAATGGCGAGGGCTGGCACAACGGCACGTTGAGCAAAAGCGGACAATATATCGTGGACAACTATTCCACGCCTACGACCCCACGTAATATCGCCATTGTCAATACAGCCAACGGCAAGCGCACTCGCTGGCTCACGGCTGCAGATCCCTGGAAAGGCTATGACGTGCCAGAATACCGTTGCGGAACCATCAAGGCTGCAGACGGCACCACAGACCTTTATTACCGCATGGTTATGCCAACGGGATTTGACCCGAATAAGAAATATCCGACAATAGTATATGTATACGGTGGCCCCCATGCCCACAATGTGGACGCACGCTGGCACTATTCGTCACGTTCATGGGAGACCTATATGGCACAACATGGCTACCTGCTTTTCATCCTCGACAACCGCGGCTCTGAGAATCGTGGCAAGGCCTTCGAGCAAGTGACATTCAGGCATCTCGGCGACCACGAGGTTGAGGACCAGATGAAAGGCGTGGACTTTCTCAAGACCCTACCCTATGTTGACAGCACTCGTCTCGGAGTGCACGGATGGAGCTTCGGCGGTTTCATGACCATAAACCTGATGACCACCCATCCAGGCGTGTTCAAATGTGGCGTGGCCGGCGGGCCAGTCATCGATTGGAAATGGTACGAGGTGATGTACGGCGAACGCTACATGGACACGCCACAGACCAACCCAGAGGGCTACGCGCAGTCATCGCTCCTTCCCAAGGCAAAGAACCTGAAAGACAGGCTTGAGATAATCATCGGTGACAACGACGCGACAGTGGTACCACAACACGCGCTCTCATTCTTGAAGGAATGCATAAAGTATGGCACGCAACCCGACTTCTTCGTCTATCCAGGGGAGCCACACAACATGCGTGGGCACCAAAGCGTACACCTGCATGAGCGCATTTCAAGGTATTTCTTCGATTTCTTAAAATAAAAGACATTTATTCGAACTCTTAAAACAAAACGGATATGAATATATTACTTTTAGGCAGCGGCGGACGTGAGCACGCCTTGGCATGGAAAATCGCGCAGAGCCCAAAATGCTCTAAACTGTTTATAGCCCCTGGCAACGCCGGCACGGCAGCCGTTGGCGAGAATGTAGCCATAGGTGTAGACGACTTCGACGCCCTGAAAGACTTTGCCGTGGAGAACAATGTTGACATGGTAGTGGTGGGGCCGGAAGATCCATTGGTAAAAGGCGTTTACGATGAGTTTAAGGCTGACCCAAAGACAAGTAACATACCCGTCATAGGGCCATCAAAGGCCGGAGCACAGCTGGAAGGCAGCAAGGATTTCGCCAAGGGATTCATGAAACGGCACAACATACCGACGGCCGCATACGAGACTTTCGACGGCACGTCTGTCGAAGAGGGATGCAAGTTCCTGGAGACATTGAGAGCTCCCTACGTGCTCAAGGCCGACGGGTTGGCAGCTGGCAAGGGCGTGCTGATAGTGCCCACGCTGGAAGAGGCTAAAAAGGAGTTTCGCGAAATGCTCAACGGCATGTTTGGCAACGCTTCCGCAAAGGTGGTGATAGAGGAATTCCTCTCTGGCATCGAGTGCTCAGTGTTCGTACTGACGGATGGCAAGCACTACAAAATTCTGCCCGAAGCCAAGGACTACAAGCGCATTGGCGAGCATGACACAGGTCTCAACACGGGCGGCATGGGAAGCGTATCGCCCGTTCCTTTCGCGACAAAGGAGTGGATGAAAAAGGTTGAGGACAGGATAATACGCCCAACGGTTGACGGACTCGCGGAAGAAGGCCTCGACTACAAGGGATTCATCTTCTTTGGCCTCATCAATGTTGACGGCGACCCAATGGTAATAGAGTATAATTGCCGCATGGGCGACCCGGAGACCGAAACCGTGATGCCACGCCTGAAAAGCGACATCGTGGATCTCTTCGAGGGTGTCGCGAACGGTGACCTCGACAAGCGCGAGGTTGAGTTTGACAAGCGCGACGCCGTATGTGTGATGCTTGTGTCGGGCGGTTATCCCGGGAGCTACAAGAAAGGGTTTGAGATAAAAAACATCGACAAAGTTGACCCTGAGAGCATAGTCTTCCATTCTGGCACTGCCCTTAAAGGTGGCAAGGTCTTGACAAACGGCGGACGTGTAATCTGTGTCACGTCTTATGGGAAAGACAAGGACGAGGCATTGCGGAAGAGTATGCGCGGAGCCGAGACTATTGAATTTGACGGGAAATACTTCCGCAGAGACATAGGGCAAGACCTGTAAGGCACACATGCCACCCCACTATCAACTTTGACAGAAACCAATATTCATTAGAGTTTGAAGCGACTTCAAAATCGTATAGCGACCTCCCGTTGGTCACTGCCCGTGACAGTGGCCTACGGGTTATTGGTGAGCCTCGCAGCCGGGCTCATCACCAAGGCCTTGTGGCTGAACTTCGCATTGCTCTTCGCTTCCGCAACGATGATGGTAGAGCTAAACAACAGCAACGCGCTCATCCGCATTTATTCGCGAATGGTGTCTTGCTCATTCCTCGTCATGACCACCATGTCGTTGTTTCTCTTCCAAACAATCAACGTGGCGGTGGTCCAAATCACGTTCATAGCGTTTCTGCTTTTCTTGCTGCGTTCCTACCAAGAGCCCAACGCCACGGGACTGACATTCTACGCCTTCTGCGCCCTTGGCATAGCGAGCATCGTGTTTCCGCAGATACTCCTCTTCTTGCCACCACTGTGGATTGTAATGGCGATATACATACAGAGCTTCTCGCCACGCACGTTCATGTCATCCATCATAGGTGTCTTGGCTCCATATTGGTTCGTGGCGGCTTGGCTCATATACACTGGAAGATACGCATGGTTGGGCACTCATCTCATCAGCATACTGCAATTCGGCACTCCGCTCTATCTTGTGGATGTCAAACTGCACGAATGGCTCACATTCGCCTACGTCTTATCGTGCGCGCTCATTGGCGGCATCCACTTTATCATGTACAGCTACCAAGACAGGATAAGGATACGGCTCATATACGAGATGTTTATAGTGCTCGATGGTATCACTATGCTTTTCGCGCTCATACAGCCACAACATTTCGATTGTCTATTGGGAATGGCCATTGTGCTCACCGCGCCAATCATCGGCCACTGGCTCGCGCTAACGTCGTCGAAACTGAGCAACATAGCCTCCATGCTGCTCGCTGCAGCCGCGCTTGCGTTGACAATATACAACATGATTGTCACCTGAATCGTCACGGTGACATATCTCCTATATATCATGACTCAGGCTCTGACAGATTTTCTTCTAAACTATGGATATTGGGGAATGCTCATAGCGGCATTTCTCGCTGGTAGTTTTTTCCCTTTTTCAAGCGAGGCGGTAATGCTTGGCCTGTTTGCGGCAGGGCTCAAGGCCGAGCCACTCATTATCTATGGCACGATAGGCAACGTGCTCGGCTCAATGTTCAATTACAGTGTTGGCCGAATTGGCCGCACGGAGTGGATTGAGAGATACCTGCACGTCAAGAAGAAAGATCTTGACAAGGCAAAGAGATTCATGGCTGGGCACGGAGCCTGGATAGGCTTCTTCGCCTTTCTGCCCATAATCGGATCAGCCATAACGATATGCCTCGGAATAATGCGCGCCAACATTGCCATATCCACAATCAGTATCACTGTTGGCAAACTCCTGCGCTACATTGCGCTAATGCTCAGCGTCGGCTTGATAGTATCGTAAAACTCATAAAAGTTGGGGAAAACGTTGTGTTTAACGTTTTTTTTAGAAAAGATGCCTTATATTTAGAAAATAATATGTAGGTTTGCAATTAGAATGATAACGCTCATACTAAATGCAATCTATAGACATCAACATACTCACCATACGTTTCAGAAACGGACTCAAACCATTTGAGGTACAGCCTTTCCGCGGCGCCATCATAAACTCGCTCAAGGAAAAGCGCCTGCTTTTTCATAACCACGACGGTAAAAACCTACGCTATGGTTATCCACTGATACAGTACAAGAGTCTCGGAGGACAAGCATCCGTAGTATGTGTTGGTGAAGGAACCGAAGAGGTTTGGCACTTTTTTGAAGATTCCAACTTCAACCTGCACATAGGGCACAGAACAGAACATATGGATGTGGAAAACATGCGACATGATAAATTCTCCATTTCCATTGCTGAAGACAACATGTACGTATACCACATCACACATTGGCTTCCACTCAACGAAGAAAATTACAAAGCATATATCCGTTCAGACAATCTGTGCAACCGTATAACCTTACTCGAAAGACTACTCACCGGTAATATTCTGTCAATGCTCAAAGGCGTTGGTTTACATGCCGAAAGCAAGATTACAACCTCAATAGTAGACATATCACACCCCAACACTGCCATATATAAAAAAGTCAGGTTGGTAATGTTTGAAGCTACTTTCCGAACCAATGTCTTAATGCCCGACTACATAGGACTGGGACGTCACACGAGTGTAGGATATGGCATAATCAATCAAGTCAATAATAATAAAGAAAAAAACATATGACTTACCTTTATGGAGCTTCCGTGCAAGGAATACAAAGTTTTATCTTCAAGACTAACGAACTGCGAGACATTGCAGGCGCAAGCGAATTGGTAGAGAATATCTGCACTAAACTCTTTCTCGACACCATTGGAAAGCAAACTGATGACGAGACTTGGACAAGCGAGCATCAAGTCATTGCAGCCGCGGGAAACGTGAAGTATATCCTCAATGAAGAAGAATGCCGCAAGGCCGTGCTTTTATTTCCAAAACGCGTTATGTGTGCCGCCCCTGGCATAACGATTTCCCAGGCTGTGGTCAAAATGGAAAACGATTTCGGGGAAGCTATCAATAAGCTTGAAAAGAAATTGCATGAAGTACGCAACCGTCCCACGAAGCCTCTGACATTGGGACTGCTTGGAATGCGACGGTCTCCGCGCACTGGCTTGCCTGCAATAGGATATGACAATGACGGACGCCCAATAGATGAAGCTACTTTCGCAAAAAAACAGAGTAACAACATTAAGGCCTTATGCAAAAAGAGTTTTGGAAAAGACATTGAATACAGCCAAATAGCCTACGACACTGATGACTTAACTTGTGGCAACGATTGGATAGCCATAATACACGCCGACGGCAATGGACTTGGCAGAGTGGTGCAACAAATAGGACATGACAAGGAAAAGTATAAAAAATTTTCCTACAATCTAAACGAAGCTACGAAACTCTCCGCCCAAGCTGCTTTCAAGGCCGTTGAACAAAGTTTTGAGTCGAGCAAACGCATTCCCATCAGGCCAGTCGTGCTCGGAGGAGACGACATGACCGTCATAATACGGGGCTCGTTGGGCATAGACTATGTGAAAACATACCTTGAAGCATTTGAAGATAACACCAAGAGGCTATTACACGCTCTCCTCCCTGACGACATGGAATACCTAACAGCCTGTGCCGGCATTGCATTCATAAAATCATCGTACCCATTTTATTATGGTTACGGTCTTGCGGAGGAACTTTGCAGTGAGGCAAAAAAAGCGTCAGGCAGGAAAGCATCGTGCATTATGTTCCACAAAGTGCAAGACAGTTTCGTCACGAGCTACGAAGACATTGTTGAGCGCGAACTGACAATTGACGGCAAGCCCAAGCTAAAGTTTGGTCCATACTACCTGAACAAACAAGACAGCTATATATCAATCGCCGACTTACAGAAGTTGTGCGTAGAAATTGGGAGAGCAGACTGCCAAGGTGTCAAGACAGGGATTCGCCGTTGGCTAACGGCACTACACGAGAGCCAAGGTAACGCCAAACAAATGCTTGACAGGATAAAAGAAGTCCATGGCGACAAAGAAGCACTGATAGATGCTCTCACAAACGAATGCCATGAAGCAGTTCCCGCAGCCGACGCGCTCTCACTTTACACCATAATAAACCAGAAAACAAGATAAGCATGAAAAACCTCAGATATACCATAACTTTTTATAGCAACTGGCATTGTGGTTCCGGCCAAGCCGCAGGAGCCGACGTGGACGAATTGGTCGTGAAAGACCGCGATGGATTGCCGTACGTGCCAGGACGGACAATCAAAGGATTATTGCGCGACGCTGCCGACATGCTCGTGAGATACGACGGACTTGACAAAGACCACGTAAACACCATATTCGGCCATGATGACGACAATGGCAAGCATGGAGAACTTACCACACTTGGACAATCGTTTTTCTCTAACGCAGAGTTGCCTGAAGATGAGCGTGCTACCATAATAGAACAGAAATTGACCCTATACTTATATAAATCAGTCTCGTCAACGGCCATTGACGATGACGGAATAGCCAAAGACCTGAGCTTGAGAAAAATACAGACCGTGGTTCCATGCAAACTGGAAGGCTCAATCAGGAACGTGCCAGAAGACATGACTGGGGATGTTGAGAAAATGGTAAAATTAGTAAAACGCTTGGGGCTCGGCAGGAGCCATGGCCTCGGACGGTGCAAAATGGAAATTGAAAAGGAGAAATAGGCTAATGGAAAAAATGAAATTTAAATGTCGGCTGCTGTCAGACATAATTTTGACAGACACGTCAGCTACGGAAGGTGACCGCAAATGCCTTGACTTCATTCCTGGCAATATCTTTCTTGGCATTGCCACGAGATGTCTATACAAAGAAGAGAACGACCTTACCAAACTTATTTTCCACAGTGGCCATGTGCGTTTTGGAGATGCGCACCTGGCCTACAACGGCATACGATCCATAAAGATTCCAGCCGATGTGTATTTTCCCAAGTACAATGGGGAAGAAGGCGAGGCGTATGTTTACCATTGCATTACGGACTTCAACGACGAATTGCGAAAGAAACAGCTTAAGCAAGGCCGGGAAGGATTCTATGCGCTTGATGACAACATAGCCAGTGAAATTAATGTTTCCAAACAATTTGCAATAAAGTCGGCATATAACACCTCCCTTAGACGTTCGGAAGACAAAAAAATATTCGGTTACGAGAGCATGTCCAAAGGCTTTCTGTTCTATTTCACCGTTGAGATTGACGACGAAGCCATTGATTGCAGAGAGGAAATCGTAAAAGCGCTAATTGGGCACCAACACATTGGCCGTTCCCACACGGCACAATATGGATTGGTAGAAATAGAACCGGGAGACTTCAAAGAATGCGCGTCGACGCAAAAACTCTCGACAGAGGTCACAGTCTACGCAGATGGCAGACTAATTTT
Organism: Prevotella sp. UBA6387; assembly: GCA_002437565.1. GTDB lineage: Bacteria > Bacteroidota > Bacteroidia > Bacteroidales > Bacteroidaceae > Prevotella. The sequence goes on along the minus strand of DJQL01000080.1, from coordinate 13,448 downwards.
CTTCGATGACCATGGAGTGCCAACTTTCCAACCGACAGCCCAGCAATTGGGCTTCAAAAATGGAAAGGTTGACTGGAGCAAAAGCCAAATTCGCACGTTTCAGTATGCACCATGGAACAACAAACGCCATGCGTTCGACCAAGACCGTTGCGGCATGGAGAAAGGTAGCGTGATAGTGGTAAACACCAACGACGACACATTGCCAACGACCGACTATGTAGGCTGCTATCAAAACGAGGGATTCGGCAAAGTCATATACAATCCGACCATCCTACGGGTGAACGCAAAAGGAAATGGCCGTGCGGATGTCAAGTTTAAGAAAGTGAGACAAGCCATTGCCACAAATAACAAACAAAAACGCGCCTCACAGCCACACTCGCCATTAATGGCTTACCTTCAAATGGAAAAGCAAAAACACGAAGATGGCAAGAACATATACAAAACCGTAGATGATTGGGTTAAAGGAAACAAGAGACTTTTCCAAGGCGACCGTTTCGCCTCACAATGGGGTACCATACGTGGCATAGCCATGGCCACAAAGGACGATGAGAAAATATTGGAAAACATCAGCGTATACCTCACCCATGGCGTCGCAAAGGCTAAATGGGAGGATCGTGGACGATGGGAAAAGCTGAACCTGTTTCTCAAAAACAACGAGAAATACAACATACGTGAACTGGTGGTCAATCTCGCCTCGGAAATGGGTAAGAAATGCAAACAGGAAAGCGAATGAACAACATGGAACACAACGGATACCAAAATCAAGATATATGCTTCCTCGCACGCATCGTGCTCGAAGCGGAAACGCCATTGAAGATTGGCAGCGGACATGGGAACGTAATGACGGATTCGGCCATCGTGCGCGATGTCAACAATTTGCCTTTCATACCTGCCACCACGCTTCAAGGGATTCTACGCCATGCCTTGACCGACAAGACCATGGCAGAGCGCATGATGGGTTGGCAGGAAGGCGGTAATGGGCGCGGCTCGTTTCTCACGATAAGCGAGGCCAAGCTGGTAAACGAGAAAGGCAAGCCCATGGATGGTCTGCAAGACAGGGCGGAAACAGAAAAAGATGAATTCCTAAGATATTTTACCATGATGCCGATACGCCAACATGTACGCATCTCGCACAAGGGCACAGCGGAAAACCAAGGAAAGTTTGACGAGGAAGTCGTGGTGCGTGGCACTCGATTCTGTTTCGACGTACAGCTCGAAGCCGATGCCGCAAATGGTGAGAACGACTTCTTGAAATTTTTGAGCCATCTCAAGGACAAGACGTTCCGAATAGGTGGTGGCAGCCGCAAGGGGTTCGGGAAAGTCAAAGTCGTGCAGGTGTATTATTGCAAATTGGACTTCAATAACCCCGATGACTTCAAGGCATACATGAACAAGCCGGCATGCCTTGCTGAACCTTGGGACAGGTACAAGCCTTTAGCCATCACTGCCGACGTAGAGCAAGCCGTCACCCATTATGAACTGAGGCTGCACCCTCTTGACTTCATCCTGTTCTCTTCTGGCCTCGGCGACGAGAACTCCGACATGGCAATCGTGCATGAGCCTATAATAGAATGGACAGAAGGACAAGGACATTGGTTAGACGAAAAAAGCACGCTGGTCATTCCAGCCTCATCTGTGAAAGGAGCCATTGCCCACCGCACGGCATTCCACTACAACCGCCTATGCGGTGCCTTTGCCGATGATAACACTGAGCAAGCCAAGACGGGCAATGACAACCCTGCCGTACGCTCACTGTTTGGCTATGCCGGCAGTGGCGACGGCAAGGACAAGCAACGTGGACGGGTGCTTTTCACCGACATTGTGGCAAAAAGAATTGCCGAGGACGAACCTAAGATTCTAAACCACGTGAAGATAGACCGCTTCACCGGTGGAACCATCAATGGCGCCCTCTTCTGCGAGGAACCGCTCTTTGCTGATAAGGAAGAGGTAAAACTGTGTATGGATGTCATAGGCAACAGCGATGATGAAAATGTGATTAAGGCTTTCGAGTGTGCACTGAGCGACATCTGCCATGGGCTGTTGCCTCTCGGAGGCGGAGTCAATAGAGGCAACGGCAGATTCCAAGGAACAATGATTAGAAATGGAAAAGAATATGATGCATAAAATCAACATAACAGAGATACCCAAATCCGGCAAATACGATGGCTATGTGTGGATGAGCAACGCCACGGAGCCTATCGTACTGCGAAAAGAAGGCCTCCCCTGCGAGTTCCTGGGCAGCAACCCTTTCGTGGTTGAGGCACTGTTGTATGATGGCGAGACGAACATATCCTATAGCGTACGTCAGGCCGGCAATGAGACTATTTGCGTGGAGGCTGATGGCCAAACGGCAGCAAACGACAAAAACACGATTTCTTACCTATCTTCCAGCAACAGCCTGAAAGGGCAGCGGTTGCGCTTTCGCAACATTTGGGAGGAGCGCGAAGACGAGGCCTGCCTTGGCATGAAACGCCTCACTTTCATTGGCCGGGCATTCATTGGGTTTGACATAGACAATAAAGCAAAGGAGGACAAGGCATGAGCATAATCAAAGCACCATTCAATTTTGTTGCGCTTTCAGACATGGTATTCTTCCCTGAATGGGCAGACAAAATCTCGCAGGACATTCCGTTCAGCGACGGACTAAGCGGCACTATAAAATTTACCATCACGGCTGAATCGCCGATATTCATACGTAATGGTCATAAGGACGAAAGCGACAAGACAATGAGTGAGAAAGAAAAGTCGTTCTCACATATCGACACCGCTAAAGGTCCACGCTATTTCATCCCTGCCTCTTCCATCAAGGGTGAAGTGCGCAACCTGCTGGAGATCATGAGCTTCGGAAAGATGAACGTAGATTCCACGGCCATGTTTTCACGAAGAGACTTAAATGACAAAAACGTTTATCCGCTACTAAAGAATCAGAAAGACGTGAAATGTGGATGGTTAAGACGCAAAGGAAATGACTTCGAAATCATCAACTGCGGACGCTTTTGGCGCATAAGTCAGCCTAAGATAGACGAATGGCTTAAATGCAAAATAATGAGACAAAACTTTTCTGCTGACGCAGTAAAGACTCTTGAAGACAGCAAAAAAACAGCTGCTTATAAATATGAAATCACACATCTTAAAGATGAACAATTCGAGGACCTCACCTTTCAGAAAATAAAGACAAATACGATTGGTGACAGTATCGTGGAAGTGTCTGGTCAAGGAGACTTAAAGGGCACTATTGTCATGACGGGTCAACCTTCTCCTTGGACAGAACCACGAGACAAAAGGGCAAAAGGCAAGTATTATGAATTTGTTTTTCCTGATAAGGAAAAGGGGAGTTACCCTCTCACAAAGGAACAATATCTCCATTACGAGTTCATATACCGCAACACGGCCAATGAAGACGATTGGGCCAGGATAAAAAAACTGCTCGACGAGAGTGAACAAGGTGGCCGTGGCGTGCCCGTATTCTTCCGCGTAAAAAACAACAGCATAGAGGATTTCGGCATGGCCTACCTATATAAGTTGCCATACGGAAAGTCTGTGGAAGAAACGTTACCATGCGATCATAAAAATAAAGACAAACACGATTTGGCAGAATGCATGTTTGGCTACATAGGTGATAAGGATGCTCTGAAAGGACGTGTGCAGTTTGGCAACGCTTTCTCCGACAATGCGCATGAGACAAAAGAGGTTAGGCTCGTACTTGGCTCACCAAAAGCCTCATATTATCCAATCTATGTGGAGCAGGATGGGAGAAATGGCGTGGTGGCCAACTACAACACCTACGATCAAGGACATCTAAGAGGATGGAAACGATACATTACACGCAAGGACACTAACAGCGTGAAAAACACCGGCAACGACAAGGTGGACACACTCATGGTGCCATTACAAACGGGTGCGACGTTCAGCGAGACCATCACTTTCCACAACCTACGACCTGTGGAACTGGGTGCCTTGCTCTCAGCCTTGACCTTTCACGGCACGCAAGAGTGCCGCCATCAGCTTGGCATGGCCAAGCCGTATGGTTTCGGCAAATGCCAATACTCAATGCCCGAACTTAACGCCACAAAACTACGCACAGGCGAAAAGGCAGAAGACACGAACTTCTACATGGGCCTGTTTGAGGATGCCATGGACAAAAGTCTTGGGACAGGCTGGATAAACTGTCAACAGCTTACCGAATTGCTGGCTATGGCTGCCGCCAATGTCGCAAACAACGAAAGGTTCGACTACATGGAGATGTCTAACAATCATGATGACAATGAGTTTTTGAAGGCAAAGAAAGGAAAAGAGTATTTGGAACGTGCAACGCAGCTAATATCTAAGAATACTCAAGCAATAACGCTCATAACGGACGAAGTAAAAGCGGAAATCGAGAAAGTTAAAAGGGAAGAGGAGGAACGCATACGCAAACAAAAAGTGGCAGAGTACAATAAGAAATACAGTAAAAAAATTGCGAATGCGAAGAACGACAAAATTATTCTCAACTACATCAAGGTTGGACTTGCTAATATTACAGATGCCGACTTAAAGCAATTCATAGAAGAAATGACCGCCCTAATCGACAACTACATCAAGAAAATCGACCAAGACAAGACATTCGCAACAGAGTTTCCCGGATCAGTAAAGAAATTCTGCAACTATAAAATATGGGAAAGCAGAATGAAAGCAGGCCTGAGAATAACTCCGTTAACGGCTTTGACCGATGAGGACAAGAGCCTGGCCTACGAAAAACTTCTCGAAGCTTATCATACCGAAACTGAGAAAAACCACAGAATGTCCAAGAATTGGTCGGTTCACAAAGGTAGTTATTTCAAGGATTGCGCCAAACTCGTTGGCAACGATCTCGCCACAGAATGGTTTAACCTTATAAACGAAAAATAAGCATTATGTCACGCATAATCGTATCTATTCTCAGCCAGCATTCCGTACCAAACTTTCTCTTCCTGAAAGAGATGGAAGGACAATACGATGAGTATCTGTTCATAACCACCGATGAGGTTGACAGGCAAAGGCGCGGCGAGCAACTGGAAGAAGCACTGAAAGTCAAGACAGAAGTAGGATACATCTCCATAGACGCAAATAACTACCTGTCTGCCATGCAGACTTTGCAGAAAGAATGGCCTGAAAGATTAGGCGATGAGTACATTGTCAACCTAACCGGCGGCACAAAGATGATGTCGCTTGCAGTTCATGACTTTTTCGCATCCAAGAAAACAATATTCTACTATGTTCCAATCGGCACAAACACATACTATAACCTCAGCACAGGCGAACTACACGAAATAAAATACCGTGTCAACCTACACGAATACTTTACGCTATATGGCATTAAATACAATAGCATAAAAGAAGCAGAACTAAAGCATACAGAGACAGAAGCCACGGCACTTTACAATGACGTAAAGCAAAACCACTTTTATCTCCCACCAAAACTGAAGTATGCTCAAAAAGCACAGACTCCTGACTTGAAAGCCTACTATTCCGGTCAATGGTTTGAGCAATTCTCTTATTATTGTCTTAAGCGAGCATTAGGCTTGCACGAAGACGACATTGCCATTTCCTTGAAAATATACCGTGACAAAAACACGACAAACGATAACGAGCTGGACGTGGCTTTCATGTACGACAACGCACTTTATGTCATAGAGTGCAAAGTGACAATGTGGGGATTAGAAGGGCCAAAAGAAACCATCGAAGAGTACTTATACAAGTTGGCGGCTATCAGCAAGGACTTTGGCTTGCAAGTTAGACCTTATATTTTCACGCTCCATCAAATAAGCAAGATGGACAAAAACATAAGGGACAACTTGACCAAAAGATGCCGTATCCTTGGCATTAGGAATATCGCAAGTGGAAAATCGTTCGACAACATAAAGTCGGTACTTAAAAACCAGATAAATCTATGAATGTCGTATCCAACAATAATGACATTATACTCACTTACCAACAAAAGGTAGCTTTCGACAAGTTGAAATCGTTTTGTCAGAACGTCGGCAGCCGAGTGTTCATTCTCTCTGGCTACGCCGGGACTGGCAAGACCACCCTCCTGAGGACTTTCATAAAATGGCTGACGGAACAAGGCTATACCAACAGCGCGGAAGTCTCTAAGACAGAGCGAGAATTCTTGGGGAAGCAATTCGTGCCATTGGCTTCCACCGGGCGTGCCGCAAAAGTAATATGCGACAAGACTGGATATACAGCATCAACAGTACACAGCTGGATATATAGCTTCAAAGGATTCAACCAGGACATAAGCAAGATGGTGGAAACAATAGAGAAAAACCACAACATAGACAATACCGGCCAGCTACTGCTCGACTTTGGCTTTACCCCTTTGGAGAACCAAGCAGGGCATACCATCTATATTGTCGATGAAGCCTCCATGATAAGCGATGTCACAAGTACCAACCCCATACAAGCCAGATTTGGTTCGGGCAAGGTCTTGCACGACTTGCTGAAATACGATTCATGTGGAAAATTCATATTCGTTGGTGACAACTGCCAATTGCCTCCTATCAACAGCAGAGAGTCGCCCGCCATGATGCCCGAATACATAAAGCGCACATACCATTTGCCAATAACCACGGCCACGTTGACAGAGATTGTAAGGCAAGGCCAAGACAACGATATAATCCTGTCATCTGAAAAGATGCGACAACTCTGTGACAACCCTCCACATGTGACGTGGGGCAAATTTCCGCTAAAAGGTTATGACCACATCAAAATAGTCGGGTCAAAGATAGAACTCATAAACAGGTATGTCGATGATGTCAAGCAAAATGGGTATGAAGCCTCTACGCTGATTACAGGCTCCAACAAGAATTGTAACATGTTGTCGGTCAGCGTCAGGAAACAGCTCGGCTTTACCGACACGAGGGTGATGGTTGGAGAGCTGTTGCTTGTAACACAAAACAACATGCCTACTGGCCTCATGAACGGAGACCTCGTAAAAGTGAAGTCGATTGGCAACAGGATTGAAAGGGCGAACTTGACATTCATTGACGTGGAAGTGGAAGAGTTGGTGACGAAAAAAGCATATCGCACAATGCTCATTGAGGATTTGCTTTACTCCAACAATATCAACCTCACACAGGTAGAGCAGAAAAATCTCTTCATAGACTTCCACAATCGGGAACGCAATAAGAACGTCAAGCAAGGTGAAGCCGATTACAACAGGGACCTAATGCACGACACTTACCTCAATGCACTTCGCGCCGTTTACGGATACGCCATCACGTGCCATAAATCGCAAGGAGGCGAATGGCCCAACGTATACCTCGACATTCCCCGGTATCTCAGCCATAATCCTGATAGCAGTACATACCAATGGGTCTATACCGCCATGACACGTGCCAGCGATGCCCTATACATAGCAGACGATTTCTTTATTGATTGAACACTATAACAAGACTATACATTATCAACTATGGCAAGGAAACTTTTTCTCTCATTCCTCGGAACAGGACTATATGAGGAATGCACATACTATAAAGATGAACTCAGCGCCCAGCCTACACGGTTTATCCAACAAGCGGCACTGGAGCTGTTGGCACAACAGGATGAAAGACCAGATGCCATACGCATTTTCACGACAGACAAGTCGAAGGAATGCAATTGGAACAAGACAATCACCACACGGTACAACCCAAGAACCGGCAAAAATGCTTCATACTATGGATTGGAAAGCGTTATCATTGACATGGCTTCCGACGTTAAGGCCATAGACGTGCCAGATGGAAGTGACGAAGACGAGACGTGGACCATCTTCCAAAAAGTTTACGATGAACTGGAAGACGAAGATGAGTTATACATCGACCTCACCCATGCTTTCCGCTATCTGCCCATGTTGATGCTCGTGCTGAGCAACTACGCAAAGTTTCTACGTCACGTCACCGTGAAAGGCATTGTGTATGGCAACTATGAGGCACGCGACAGAGCTACAAATAGAGCACCCATCGTGAACCTCATGCCGCTTATCCAACTGCAGGAATGGACAATAGCCACTTCTGAATTCACAAGACACGGATATGCTGAAAACTTGAAAGACTGTATAAAAAACAGCTTGACACCATTCTTGAGGGACAACAATCTCAGAACGGCGAACATGATGAACGTGAACCGAATGGGAAGTGCCCTTGACGATTTCACCAAAGAGCGCATAACAGCCAGAGGAATGAGCATAGCGGCAGACACGGCGGCTAAAAAAATGCTTGAATTGATGAATAAAATAGAGGATACAGGCATTAAGGCGCTGAATCCTATATTCAAGGAGATAAAGCAAGTTGCAAGGCTAAGTCCCGATGCCCCATCCAGATGTTATGCGGCCGCCAAATGGTGTTACGACCGACAGCTATACCAACAAGCCATAACGATATTGCAAGAAGGCATCAACACGTTTTTCTGTGAGAGAAACGGTATTGATATCGCAAATGAGCAAAAGCGTGGATATGTGGGAATAGCATTCAAGGTAAAAGAAGACGAACTCAGAAATAAAACGAGCAACATTGAAGCAAAAGACCCGGAACTTCTGCAAAAACTGTTGAACGATGAAATTCTGAAAAGAACGGACGTAATAAACCATTACGTCAACATTACTGGCACGCGTAACGATTACAACCATGCAGGATTCAGAACGCAAAGAAAGCCCCTGGAACCTAAGCAAATAATAAGCAAGATCAAAGAAAGCCTTGACTTCTTCAAGCCAATATTGACAAGAGCGCAACAAGCACAAACCCCTAAAAGCCATGTCTTCCTCAACCTATCCAACCATGCCGCTGAATGCTGGGACGACAATCAGCTTGAAGCCGCAAAAGAATATGGAGACATAATAGACATGGATTTTCCACGAATTGCCCCCGACAGCACAAAAGAAGACATCGACATGCTCGCACAGCAGACTGCCAACAATATAAAAAAACAATATGGCAATGCATCTCTCACCGTTCACGTCATGGGAGAGATGACATTCACCTATGAGATTGTCTGCATACTCAAGAGCTATGGAATAAGATGCGTGGCCTCGACTACGACAAGAGACACAGAAGACAATATGGACGGCAGCAAACTTTCACACTTCCACTTTGTCAGATTCCGTGATTTTTAACGAAAATAATTCAAGGCCATGGAACTCATACTCAATTCATATGGCGTGTCGCTCAACCGCGATGGTGAACAATTCGTAATCACCTCTGCCGATGGCGGCAGACAGCGAATACCATCTGTTGGCATCAGTGGCATACAAATAAGCCGCGGCGCGCAAATAACGTCAGATGCCGTCATGCTCGCAATCGAACGCGAAATAGAAGTTCTGTTCATGGACAAGGACGGCAAGCCCGTGGGCAGGATATGGAGTCCACGATACGGTTCCATATCCACCATACGTAAGGGGCAAATCAATTTTACCTATTCGAAAGACGCGGTGGAATGGATAAAAGGGGTGATAGACAAGAAAATGGAGAACGAGCAGGCACTGATGCTGCTTTTCTGCAAGACCAACGCCACAGACCCCGACGTAGATAAAAACATTGCACGAATAGAAGACTATCGCACGAAAGTGAAAGCACTAAAAGGCGAAATAGTAAACGACATGGCTCCAAGCCTCCGAGGATGGGAAGGAAGAGCCGCAAGCATCTATTTCCAAACCATAAACGCCTTTCTTCCCGAGCAATTACGCTTTAAGGAGCGATCGCAGCATCCTGCCATGGATGTGGCCAACGCATTTCTCAACTATGGCTACGGAGTGCTCTACGGACGCATAGAGGGCGCACTTATCAAAGCAGGCATTGATCCGTACATAGGCGTGATGCACAGAGATGATTATAACAGGCCCGTGCTTGTGTATGATGTCATAGAAATATACAGGATATGGGTCGACTATGTGGTATACACCCTTTTGGCTCAAGACATCGTAACCGACGAATTCTATTCTGTGCGTGAGGACAAGAGCTATTGGCTGGAACCACTTGGACGAAGGATATTGATACAATCGCTCAACGACTACCTGTCAGAAGTAGTCACCATACAAGGCAATAAGAGGTCTCGATTGACACAGATCTCTTTATACGCACAATCACTGGCACAGAAATTCAAAAAGTACGAATGAAATGATCATGTTCGGGGAAAACATACAGTCGGCCACGGACCAGCTGAGGAAAGTCAACGAAGACTATCTGTTTCATAGCCTGACAAATCCTAAGCCTCAAATGGCATCGGCCATTCAGCAGCTTCGCATCGTCTATTCACTTAACACACGTGGTTATTCTGAACTAAAGCGCCAACTACCTTATATAGTGTGCGGAGCTTTCAACCCACCATTCAGACGTCTGGAAAACTTTGCATTCACCGAAAGCTTCATCCTCGACTTTGACCATCTCGCGGCAAAAAAGCTAAACATAGATGAGACTCGCGAGAAAATCTCTAAAGACAGCCGTGTCTTGATGTGCTTTGCTTCTCCAAGCCTTGATGGGCTAAAGGTAATGTTTCGCCTAAAAAAGCGATGCTATGACAAAGGTATTTACTCTTTGTTCTACAAGGCATTCGCAGACGCTTTCGCACGTCAGACAGGATTAGACCAAGTTGTTGACTCAAAAACGTCTGATGTAACAAGAGCATGCTTCGTAAGCGTAGACCCAAAGGCTTATTACAACACCAATGCCGATGCGGTTGACATGGAAGCCTATGTAAGCGACGACAATCCACTTGCGTCATTTGACCTGAAAAGAGAACAAACAGAATCAAGAAAGCAAAAGAAGGAATCATTGGCAACAGGAACGCCTGAACCTTCAAAAGAAATATTCGACAAGATACGTGAAAAACTTCGACCAACAGCCACGCCACCTGTCAAGCGCGACGTATTTGTGCCAAAACAGTTGGATGACATAATTGTGGCATTGAAAGAATATATAGAAAACAAGGGGGTCGTTGTGCCAGAAGTAATCAATATACAGTATGGCAAGAAAATAAGAGCAGCTCTTGGTCTGCGACAAGCAGAGGTAAATCTATTCTACGGCAAACGAGGATATAGTGTCGTGGAGTCGCCACGTAGAGGCACTGACGACGAATTCAACAGCTTACTCTCAGACATCATCCGCTCATTCATAGCCGACCAAAGCAATTTACCATATTAATAACGGTGAGAACAGAGCATGAGAAAGAAACGCGAACCAATACCATACATTGAAGTATTGCGCCGGCTAACGCACGCTGGTGTTTACGGATCGCCCCCACCCAATCGACCTACAGGTAAGCAAGATGATGTGCCGTCTCTAAAAGAACGAGTAGACTTCCTTATGGGAATAGTCAATCAACCTAAAAACAACGCAACAGATATGCTGTTTTTTGTGATGTACGACATAGAGAGCAACAAGGTGAGGCGAGAGATTGCCAAATACCTTATGGACAAGGGGTGCTTTAGAATACAAAAAAGCATCTTTCTCGCACAATTGGACCGATCCATATACGAGCAGATAAAACAAGACCTAACCGAGGTGCAGGCCCTTTATGACAACCAAGACAGCATAATTGTCTGTCCTCTCGCTACCGATGAGCTGCGAGCCATGAAAGTCATAGGGCAAAAGATCAACATTGACATTATCACGAGGTCTGCCAACACGCTTTTCTTCTAAACAACCTTTTCAAAATATTTTGCAATGACAATTCAAGAACGAGAATCAAAAGAACACATCAAGGAAATTGCCCCAATTATCAGCCAAGCCTATCAACTTGGCAAGCAACGCCAATACGACGAAGCTTTCTACAAAATACTTCCATACCTGAAGCTCAATGAGATTCCACAATATTTTTATCAACCAGCAGGGTGGACCATATACAGGTTTGTAAAGACGAATATTGCGCAATTGACACCCATACAGATTAAAACGACATTTGACTATTACTTTGATTTCTGTGAGAAGCAACCAAATCTTTTGCACTCGTATATAATGGTGCTTGCATTAACATATCACAAAACGCATCAAATGGATTTTTCATTCACGGAATTCTGCCAGAAATGGGGATTAGACAATTTTATGGAGGAAGACTTCAAACCAACAAAGGGCATCACTCCTGATGGGAAAGAAATATTGTTTCAATCCCTTGTAGTCAAAGCCGCTACTGCGCTATACAAAGAGCTCAAATCACATCACACAGATGACAGCGTGCATGTTTTTTTGCCATTTTTTAAGACTGTGAAAGAGCAATGCCCTGAATATGAATTCACCCCCCTCTACATTGCAAATCTCCACGCATGGATGGGAGAGTCCCATAAGGCACAGATAATTTTCGAAGACATGCTTAGAAAAAATCCCAAGTGGTATATTTGGCAAGCATTAGGAAACATAGTCAATGACAAGCTCAAGATGTCGTGTTATTGCAAAGCTTTGACAATGGTTGACAAAGAGGATTACGCAGGAGAGCTGCACATCACACTTGCCAGCTTGCTTGTTGGCAGCGATAAACCTCATGCCGCAGCAGAACTCGCAAAATACGTTTCCACATACAAACACAATGGATGGAAACTTCGCGCAGAAGCATACGAATTGGAAAAGACATTAACAGGCGTAGCCGCAGCTACTGACCAATCATCTTTTTATGAACAAAATACATATCTTGCAGAAGAAGCTGTATATCAAGATTTTCCTCAGAAAGAATTTGTGTACTCAGGAGACAGACAAAACAAGAAAGGAAAAACAATAGCATGGTTTAATATGATTCAATCATCTAAATCAGAAAGACAGAAAACGATATCCATATACATGCCTCATTCAGCATTACCAAAAAATGCATCAATAGGCGACATATTCCTGTGCAGGTACCAAATAAACAATCACAGACCTACAATATTGACAATACACAACACAAAACGTCATTTGAACACAGACACTATTCAAGAACCTAAAACCATAGAAGGTATTGGAATAATACGAAAACGGGAAGAACAACCCTATGCATTTATCAACAAATACTTTGTTCCGCCAAAGATTTGTCAATCAGCCCAACTAAAAAATAATCAACAGGTCAAATTCTTAGCCCAACAGCAACCAGATGGCAGATATAGAGTTGTAAAGATATTTTTGAGCTAAAAGACGGCTCTTAATCATTTTACAATAGTTAACTCCATTTTTTTTGCCATATTCTATAAAAATAGTAATTTTGCACTCGCTTAAAAGGCACATAATTTTTGTTAAATTCGAGTCTTATATGGTCTAAAAACAGTGTCTTTCTCCCATAAATACTATATTTATTATAATTTACGGTGAGAGACCATTATCCATTACAATAAGGATTAAGACCTGTTGCTGCCGTCGAATACGGCAGCTACTACACCGTGAGAGACCATTATCCATTACAATAAGGATTAAGACGAGTTTACCGTGCTTACGGAACTCATCCGCAGCAGAGTGAGAGACCATTATCCATTACAATAAGGATTAAGACACGGAGAG
>DJQL01000028.1:3407-13834 GCA_002437565.1 Prevotella sp. UBA6387 | reverse complement strand
GGACTTCAAGTTCACCAATCGTCACCTTCATTCCCAGACAAGCCGTTTTTTATGCATTCTTCCATTTTGTCCATGACAACATTAGAATAGGCATAAGCCATGACAAGTGCCTTGCAAGATGTTTTCTTGTGGGGATCTTTCCTAACAAATGGAAAGCATTTGTCTATTAACCACTTTTCGTCGGAGCGAACTGGTGGAGTATAAGAACCGTTCATACCACTGGTAATACCACCTAAGACACCTGCACCTTCCATGCAAACCACGTCATAACATGGTACAGTTAACGTTATTCTCACCTTGCAATCCTTTATATCACACTTGATAATGGGTCTAATGCTTACGGTATAAATATTATACCCTCCTTCATGTTTTGCTATGTTGGCAACATAACCTTGCGCTATGATAGTGCCAATTTCCTTGTCGTTCAGCTTTATCACAGAATTGGCATCATTGAATGTTGCGGTAAACCAATAGTTGAGCAGCACATAAAGTTGATCTTTCGTTTTGCCTTCTGCTGGAATGACCTGCACATAGGTGATACCATTGTTCTTGTCGAGAGTAAGCCGTGAAGCAAGGTTGGTGGCAGCGTCAACCCACTTCTTGCCATACTTTTCCATGGCATACTTCTCAAGTTCTTCAGCTCTTAGAATCTGCGCGTCAACTTGTGAGCTCATTGCGAAGAGCGTAAACAAGATAAACAAAATCTTTTTCATTATATGTTGCTTTAAGGATAGAGAATCAAAAATCAAACAATAATTCCGGCTCGGCGTTGAGACGCTATGTTAATTTATCAAGCGATTATAGCTGACTAACACCAATGATTAATTGATTATAAGTCATCCATAATTCGCTTTCTCAACTTGTCTTGATTGACGTTGTCGAAGTAGCTAATCATGACAAAGCAATCGTCACTATGTTTTATCTCCAATTGTATGTCACCATTTAAACCATCGAAGACGCTATAGTATTTGCATCTGTCCATTATTAATTCATGCATCTTCATGTTGTCATCATTGACATATTCGTGTTGAAATTTTTCTTCGCAAACATTTGGCACTCCATATTTTTCAGTTAGCATTGATTTGAAGTTAAGATAACAGCTTTCCAGCTCGCCCCATTTGTCTTTCGCAGGAAACAATACGCAAACTTTGCAAATCAATCTCTGTTTGTCAGTGACAACCAAAATTGAGCAATCCTTGTAACCGGCAAATTCTCCTGTTAATACTGAAATACCGTCTTGAACACCCATAGGAGTAAAGCCCTTGGCCACTAACTTGTCTGTAAACGATTGCAAAGTGCCTTCCATGGGAATTCCCATGAACTTCATGTGCTCGGTCTGTGCCGAACAAATGCCAAAAGCAAACGTCATCAACAAAGTCAATAAAAACTGTTTCATGGCAATTAATTTAATATCGTCGATTTTTTATCAAGTTCTATAACATACGCAAAGTTAATGTTTTTGGGGCAATTATATAAGATTTATAACCACATTTTTCCTTTTTAAAACACTATCTTTGCAACACGACAATAACAATTTGATTATGACAAAGTTCGGCGCAACCGACAAACCCTGTGGGGGAAGCTGTACAGATACCATTGTAGAGAGTGCGGAACTCCCATATCTCGGTATTTTCAAGTTTCTTGAAGATGTGCAAGTGGTCGAAGACGACACTATAACGTATGACTACAAAAGTATCGACCGCAGCCGTCTCAATGCCTTGATAGCAGAGAAAGGAGAGTGTGATGAAATCATCATTGTCAAGCATGGACTTTTGCGGATACCTCATTCAAAAACCTCGCCATATTTGACGGCAAACATTGAACGACTCCCAGACATCCATTATTGCCCAGCACAAAAAGGGCCGCACTCCTGGGCAAGGGGATCATTCAAGAAGCCGATATTACATTGGAAGATTTGCGAAATGCCAATAGGGTGAGCCTAAATAAGGACTAATTCATCAGCCTTGCTTATCCCAAACTCAGGTTACTAAAATATCTGGCGTTATGAAATAAAATAAAGCATGATTATCGGCACACCAGTGGATAGGCGTTGCCTTTTCACCAGTGTGCCGATTACGTTTCATTGTCATGCCGACGGCATGATCCCGACCTTGCGGTCGGGGTATACTTATCGTGTGAGATTTTTATAAGGTAATCGTAAGTGTTTGACAATGTTCTGTTTAGTCAAGGTCCAGCAGGTCATCAATGGAGTCATCGAAATTCTCGCACAACTTCTCAATGTCTGCCAGGGGCGACTTTGTCACAATGCCACCTATGCTCGACATCGCTGCTATGATAAGCTCACGGTCACCCTTTTTAAGGGCATCATCAAGAACTTTGTAGTGCTCCTGCAATGCGCCATTGCGCTCGGCAAAGGTATTGTTCATGAACGTCTCCGTAGCCTTGAGCTTGGCTGCCGTCTTCACTATCTGCGCCTGGGTCATGCACTCCAGCTCCTTTCTGTGCTCATGCAAGCTCAGACAGTCGCGATATACATCCGACACGTTTTGAGCCAGGCTAACCCCAGTGTTGAATTTGTCGGCAAGTCCCGAAACCTCTTGGGCGAGCTGTATGCCCTTGTCAGCCCAATCCGCCACCTGCCTACCACCATTGTCTTCGGCTGGCACAATCTCATAGTCGTCGTATTCTTCCTCCGATGGCACGAGTTGGTTGCCAGATGCTTCCTGCTCGCCCTCAGCAGATCTTAATTCTTCTTTTTCCATAATCATTTTATCTTTGCATGTGAAATTTCCGTGTATTTTTTTGTTGCCGCGGCAAGCGTCATGAGTTCATGCTTGAGTTCCTCTTTGGTGAGATTGAAGTCACCATCGTCTAAGAACCTCTTGCGCAAAGGCTCATAGACAGCCATGAAGCCTTGGTTGGCCTTGACTAAGGCACCGATGATTTCCACCGACCTGAGTATGCCAGCCTTACCAGCCTCGAATCCGCTGACAATGTCCCTCATGCTCTCAGCCAACTGTTTTTGGGCTTCAGCGTTAGCGCTCATGTTCTTGAAATAAGAAATCGCAGCGCTGCTTATGGCTGCAACGGCTGCTACCCCTGCTGCCATTTTTGGATTTTCTTTCACAAGACGCGTCATGTCCTTGTTGTTCAGCACGGTGTCTGCCATCGACGTCAGCGTACCAAGGGCCGCTCCTCCGACGCTTTCGTTCAGCGACAATGTGTCGATGTTCATGCCGTCGCTGCTGACGGTTCCCACTTCCACCACGTCGCTGTTTTTGGTCAACCCACCGCCTTTCAACTTGGCGCAAACGTAGTTTACCAGTTCCGAGCCAAGGTAAATGTTGCGGAAGGCGCAGCCACGGGCGAAGTCGAGCGCGTAGGCCACTTTCTTGTTTATGTCGACCATGGTGTCGTAGCCTTCCTTCGCCTTCAGCACAAACTGCTGCATGTCCTTTGTCTGTTGCGCCTTCTTGTCCGAACTGGGCAAGAAAAGCAGCATGCTTGTGTCGCGCTGGCTGACTTGCTGGAATCCGTCTACGGCATTGCTGATAGACAGGCGTTCTATCGTGGTCTTGTACGTCTTCGCGCTAAATATCTCGCGCCAGCCCTTGCTTGTCGACTTAGGCAATTCCTGACGCAGTACCATCGGGTTGCTGTTCCGCTTCTTGTAGAGCGCGTTGAACTCCTTGTATACATCCGGCGAGAGATTCTCGCTCAGCGAGTAGACGTAGAGGAACTGCAACTTGGCGTCCATCAGCTTCTTGCGCCCAGCCATTCGCAGTTTGGGGTCAGCCTGCTGTTCCACCAAGTCTTGCACCGCCAACAGTTTAAGGTAGGCTTGCTTCACCTTGTCGTAGTGCTTGTAATCCTGGAACACGACCGTGGCGAAAGGTATTGCCAAACAGGTGCGTATGGCAAATGCCAACACCTCGTCCCTTTGGCTACACAAGGACACGAGCGAGTTTTCAATCTGCTCTTGCGATTGGGACAAGTTATCGTATATTTTTTCCAGACTTGTCTTTGTCTTCACATAATCCTTGTAAGCTTCAAGGTCTTCCTCGTATTCTTTTTCAGCCTTATTGTCAAAATACCAAGTTATAGCCGTAAGGATTAGCGAGATGATGCCGCCATAAATCAGCGTATTGACTGTCCAGCCCCAGGTGTTCCACGAGATGGTGAACACCAATTTCAACACCCAAATGATGCAGTGGAGCACGAACAGCAACACTGCGATGACTGCTGTAATGCCAAAAGCCCACCTCGCCACATTTCCAGCATTGGGTTCGGGCTTCGTTGGCTCTTCCACGACAGTCAGGGTGTCATACTTTTCCTTAGTTTCATCAAGTTGACTCTGCAAACTGTCATGTTGTTTTGACAGCGAATCAATTTCGCTGTCAAACGGGTCACTTGTCTTTGTTATCTCGGGAACATGGTCTTGCAGATACAGTTCCCGAGCGGTCAATTCCTTTGCCATGATACTTGTGTTTTTAGATTCTGTAATAATTCGCTATCGTCTCACCCAGCTCCGGCCTCCATTGGTGGAATAGAGCAGTCCTTGCGTGGTGTTGGCAAGGAGCGTGGAGCCTTGCGCCTGGAGGTTGATGAAACGGCCGTAGGTAGGGTTGACACAGCGCGGAACGAACGACCGTCCATTGTTGGAGGAGGCGTAGAGGCCCTTGCTCGTGGCTGCAAGCACTTCGCGTCCAAAAGGCAGCAGGTCTGCAAACGTGCCGTAAGAACGGCTGTCGGAGCAACGTATAATCCATGAACGTCCGCCGTTGGTGGAACTTTCAATGGTGTTGTTGTTTGGGTTGATGCGGAGAAGTTCTCCGCCAGCATTGATGATTTGTGGCATAGTTCTATCTGTTCTTATCGTTTATGTCCGCAAAGTTAGAATCGACCTATGACAAATAAAGACATACAAGATAAAAAAATGGCGTGAACCCTTCTTCCACCTTTTCTTGTAAGTTAGGCTCTGGTAAAACCTTTGTAGAAAAGAAAACATGAAAGAGGAATCCACACCATATGATGATGCCGACCCACTCAAACAAATTTCCGGTCTTTCTACTCAGTTTACGTTTACCAGACTTCAACTTACAGAACCGTCTTTGCTTGCCCGTGTCAACAAGATTGCCTTGTTTATCCGCGCCTTGGCTGCTTAGAGCCGCGGTTGCCGCACGCTCCCAACCAATAAGCATCGGCTAAGTTAGGGAACTTTTCCCATTCCTCCAAGCTTTTCACAAGAAATCTTGTGGATTCCTCTTGTTTTTCCTTTACACGAGGCATTTTTGCCTCACGTCTTCAATATGTTGGCAAAGATACGGCAAGGATGCGACAAAACAAGACATGGCAATAGTTTTTTTTCACAAATATAAATCTCACGAATCGAATAGGAGGAAAACGAAGTAGTTTTCTTCCTACTTTCGTTTTCCGACCTCTCACACCACCGTACATGCGGTTCCGCATACGGCGGTTCCTATTTTGGGCCCATTCGAGATACTCGCCCATCAAAGTGGCATACCCTGCCCTACACAGGCTGTCATTGGTGATTGCCCTATGTAGTATATAACTATCCGCTATGCGCCAATAGCCTTTACGAGTATTACCACATTCGTATGCTTGGTATATATTGATACCGCATCTAATGAGGTTGGCCATTCTTGTCTTGACTTTCTTCCAAGCTTTCCATATACACATTCGTATTCTACGCCTTAGCCATTCGTCCGTTACAAGCAAGAAACGCTTCATATTGGCAAGGTGATAATAGCCGACCCACCCTCGCATGTATTCTTTCAGCTTATGCTTTCTTTTTGCATATCCCCAACCATTGCTGCGACTTGTCAGTTCTTTTAGTCATGACTTCATCTTGGCTTTAGACTTGGGGTGTACCGTGAGTTGGCATTTGCCGTTCATTACATAGAAGGAATAGCCGAGATATTTCACTCCGCGTACATACGACACTACGATCTTTTCCTTGTTGGCTTTGAGATATAGAGTTTCCTCTATAAATCTGGTTATGCTCTCCTTCACTCGCATTGCAGCCCTTTTGGACTTGCAGAATATCATCGAGTCATCGGCATAGCGCACAAAGGGGCGTCCTCTGCGTTCAAGTTCTTTATCCAATTCGTTGAGCATGATGTTACTCAACAACGG
Source organism: Prevotella sp. UBA6387 (assembly GCA_002437565.1). GTDB lineage: Bacteria > Bacteroidota > Bacteroidia > Bacteroidales > Bacteroidaceae > Prevotella. The sequence goes on along the minus strand of DJQL01000028.1, from coordinate 7,717 downwards.
ACTTGACGGTCCTCCCTGGGGCGTTCCTTCCTCGCTCGCTTCAAACAAACCTTTGTTCATTACACCACTTCGGAGATATTTGTGTATAAGACTGGCCACTCTGCCGTCTTTTATCGTACGGCTGAGGATTTCCATGAGTTTGCTATGGCTCACGGTATCGAAGAAGCGTTCAAGGTCAAGGTCTACTACATATATGTAGCCTTCGTTGATTATCCTTTGCGCTCCTCGTAGTGCGTCATGGCATCCTCTTCTCGGACGGAAGCCGTAGCTCGTCTTGGAGAATTGGTTCTCATAGATGGGAGTCAATACTTGGTTGATGGCTTGTCGTGCAGCCTTACCCACGGTCATATGCCTTATATGAAGTTTCTGTACGTTAGGTCAGATGTTTGCCGCCGGCTTCTTTCAGATTTCACCTCACGATGAACACCCTTGCCTTTGGCTATGTAATTCCCGCTATTAGGGCTTACTCGGGACTTGCACCCGTTAGACAATGCTCGTGCCGAGCATACACGTATAATCCATGAACGTCCGCCGTTGGTGGAACTTTCAATGGTGTTGTTGTTTGGGTTGATGCGGAGAAGTTCTCCGCCACGATGTAAGTTACAGAGTAATGAAACGAAATGGAGCGTAATATTTTGCGCATTGGAATTAAAAATCTAACTTTGCAAAAAGCTAATATAATAAGGAGCATAAGGGTATGGCAAACATCAACAGACGCAAGCTGCCGGCAGGCATCCAGTCGTTCAAGAAGATTAGAGAAGATGGCTATCTCTATGTTGACAAGACTGACATTGTATGGCAATTGGCTAACAATGGGCAGCAGTATAATTACTTGAGCCGTCCCCGCCGTTTCGGCAAGTCCGTGCTTGTCGATACACTGCAGATGTATCTTGAAGGCAGGAAGGAGCTCTTCGATGGGCTGAAGATCACGCGGATGGAGAAAGAGTGGAAGCATTATCCCGTCATGCGGCTCGACATGAGCTTGGCCGGTTCCGCCCCTCAGTCAATCAAGTCGTATCTTGACGAGACCTTCCATGAGTATGAGGACGTTTACGGCATCGCCTATTCGCCCACGGCCTCGCTTGCCGTAAGGTTCAAGCGCGTCATAACAACGGCTTTCAAGAAGACGGGCAACCGTGTGGCGGTTCTCATTGATGAGTATGACTCTCCCTTGCAACACTCTTGGAAGACGGCACAGCATGATGACTGCACCGCCGTTTACCGCGACGTGTTCGCCGTGCTGAAGGCTTGCGACGAATACGAGAAGCTGGTGTTTATCACCGGCATCACAAAGTTCACGCAAATATCACTGTTCTCCGTGCTCAACAACTTGACCAACATCAGTTTCTTGCCAGAATACGCCACCATCTGCGGCATCACGGAGGATGAAATAAAAGAGAACTTCGAGCCTGAGCTGGAAAGAATGGCGGAAGCTAACGATTGGACTCCGCAACAGACCCACGACAAGCTGAAGGATTATTATGATGGCTATCATTTCAGCGACGAGAATATGGTGGACATCTATAATCCGTTCAGTCTAATAAACGCTTTGAGCCAAGCGAGGATTAGAAATTTTTGGGCGGCGTCAGGAGCGACATCCCTGATTCCCAAGTTAGTTGACAACATGGCTCTCCGCCTGAAGGACCTCGAACATTGCTTCATCATGCGCAACACCTTGGAGACCTCAGACGTTACCGGCGGAGGCGCCGAACTGTTTCTCTACCAGTCGGGCTACCTGACCATCAAGGACAGCGACGAGTTTGGCTATACCTTAGGATTCCCCAACGAAGAGGTGAGGCAGGCTCTTTACGAAATGGTACTTCCTGCCCTTGCAATGCGTTCGGAAAGTGACGTTCAATCGTTGCAAGCTTACCTTTATAGACAAATGGGCATGGGGCAGATAGACGAAGCCATGAAGTCGCTCAAGGCCCTCGTCGCCGACGTGCCTTACAGCAACAAGAAGCTTGCCTCCATGAACATGGAGGAGCGCTACCGCCTCATCATCAGCACCATCTTCAATGCCATCGGGCTGAAGGTTGAGGTGGAGCACATGCTCGCCACCGGTCGCATTGACATGACGGTACAAACATCACGCTACGTCTACGTGATAGAGCTGAAGCTGCGCAACAACGGCGGCAAGGATGCCGCCATGCGGCAAATCCTCAATCGTCAATACATGGAGCCTTTCAAGGCTGACAAGCGACAGGTCATCGGATTGGGAATCGAACTGGACGAAGAAGGCAAGGGAATCCTGGACTGGGAAAGGGCTTAGCTGATTGCGTATGCCATAACGCTTTGCAGGGGCGGATTCTGTGCCCGTCCGCGACCCGAACGGCAAACAACCATATCCCATATTTTATTTTTAACGACTTTATCTCATTTAGCAATGCGACATTATTGTTGGCAAGAATATCTCTTACCAACAATACCTTTTCTCCATTTAATGCAGCTGTATTCATAACCAAGCCTTTATTTATGGATATGTGTTCGCAAACTTATATAAAACAAAGAAAAGGCAAAGTATTCTTTTATTTTCTTGTGCACTTCATTACAAATGATTAAAGGATGATAGCTTCAATCACGATTCCACTTGGGCAAATAAAATCTCACGAACATAAACAGAGAGTACACATTCAAGTGTACTCTCTGTTTATGTTCCAATGTTTTTCATTACGCCTCCTACTACGGTTTCTTGCAGATAAGAACGATTTGCGGCGTGCGGAGCGCAGGTTTCAGTTCGCCACCTATATAGAATGTTCCCGCGGATGTCGATACAGCCTGTGCGCCAGCGCGCGCAAGGCTCGGCGAGGAATAAGCATTGAGCCACGTGTCAGCCATTGCGTCATATTCGTACAGATTGCCGTTGAACTTGTACCAACCTATTGGTTGCTTCAAATAGTCCTCTTGCCTGACACGTGCGTATCTGCCACTTATGGCATCAAGGAAAATGTCCTTGTTCACGCCACCAGCGGCAAGTATGCGATCGCCTTGCGCCCAAGTCACGCCTCCGGCAAGCGTCACGGCCTTACCATCCGCCGAGCGTGGGGAGGCAACTCTCTCCCACGTCTTATTGTCTAAATCCAACGAAGATCCATCTGTATGCACCACGCTGTTTTCACCATCGGCGAAAAAGCCTCCCCAGACATACAACTTATTGTCTCGTGCCACTGCCACTGGTTGCACGCGCGGCTTCCCTGGCACAGTTGTCAATTCTTGCCAAGCAGATGACGAGCCAAAGGCATTTTCATCATTAGCCTCAATTGGCGTTGACTTGTCAAGCGATAGACAAAGTACGGAAGCCGACGGCTTTCCATCTTGGTTTCCACCAACGACAAACACGTCTGTTCCCGACATTGCCACCGCCATGTTGTCGACCGTGCAAGGCAAATCGGCGAGACGCATTATTTTTGCCCCTGTTTCCACATTGTCCAAGCGAACGCTATAAACCGTCTTCAAACTGTGTTGGCTATTGTTTCCGCCTATAAATAGCAGACTATCACCACTCTGCACCGTGCCACCATAAGCAGCAGGTTCGGGCAAGTGACCTACAAGCCGCCATTGCAACTTGCAAGAGTCTATGCGCGCCGCATAGATTCCAGTATAATACTTCTTAGGTTTACCTGCCTCAGGAAAGTTGCAGCCACCAGCCATTATGATATAGTCACCTATGCGACCAGCGTAGCATGCCGAGACGCCGAGCGAATAACCAGACTCCACAGACGGGAAGCCTTCCACGTCAACGACACGATCACCAGCATTGACCGTAACGGCAGACAAGGCAGACAACAGCAGCACTATCCCTGCTCGCATATTCTTTATGACGCGAAGTATTAGATTTTCTTCATTCATAATCATTGAAATAAAAAAAGGACGTATGCCAAGACGCACACGTCCCCAATGGTTAACAATTATAATTTCTTTAATATCTCCTGGCAGAGCATATAGCTCTTGATCATCATTCGCGGAATGTGGAACGGACCTTTAAAGAGGTTTCCCTTGGCAGGTTGCGCCACGGTGCCGTCACGATGCAGATAGCCGTACCACTCGCCATACTCAGCGTCGGGGAAGTGGGCGTATGTCCACTCACTGATGCGCTCGTGGCGATAGAGGTACTTGTCGTCGCCAGTGGCAAGGTAGGCATACAGCGAGGCGATGATGGTCTCGCATTGCGGCCACCAGAACTTCATGTCCTGCGAATAGTCTTGTGGCGGCAGGTTTTTGCAGTCGCGGAAGTTGATGATGCCACCATACTGCTTGTCCCATCCCCAGTCCCACGACCAGTCGAACACTTGCAGGGCCATGTCGAGGAT
>DJQL01000028.1:0-3246 GCA_002437565.1 Prevotella sp. UBA6387 | reverse complement strand
GGATGAATGAAGTATTTTCTGAGTTTTGCTATCGACTCGTCTATTTGTCTCATCAGCATCGGGTCGTCAACCACCTTGCGTATGCACGAACCCACATTGATGAGTATCATGCAAATGCTATGGCTCTGCAATCGCACGCTTTCCTCAAACTTAGCTGGCAAGAAGCCTGGCGTAGCGAGAAAACGCTGTGTGTCTTTGAACACTTCCACGGCACGCTCCGCCCAGTGCTTCTCGCCCGTAGCGAGAGCATATTCCGACATTGCGATGGCCGCGAAAGTCTCTGAGAACACGTAGCGACGCTTGCGCAACGGCCTTCCCTCGGCCGTAACGGAGAAATACATGTGACCTTGTTCGTCGAAGCAGTGCCTTTCTATGAAGTCGAGTGTGCTTTTGGCGGCATCGAGCCATTCCTGATTTTTCTCTACATTATTATACGCAAAGGCACAGACGAAGGCGAAACGTCCCTGAAACCATACAGACTTTGTAGTATCCATCAGCGAGCCGTCCCGGTTCACGCAGGTATACACTCCGCCATTCTCACGGTCCCAGCCATGCTTCATCCAAAATGGCATTATGTTCTCCGTTAGGTCTTTCTTGTAACTCTCGGCCCAAGACGTGATATATTCCTTAACGTTCATTACATCCTCGTTTTTTTATTAAAACTTGTTAGCCCTCTCAAAGAATCCTATCGCCTCCAGTTCGCGCTTCATCTGCAGCTCTTCCTCGTCTGTCATGTTGCGGAACGGCACACGGTTTGGCCCGAGGTCGAAGCCAAGGAGTTTCATGATGCGTTTGCCACCTACGATGTTGCCACGGAAATGGCAAATCACGTTTATGACCTCCTGCGAGAAGTTTTGTTTTTCGCGCGCGGTATCTATGTCGCCATTGTTCCAAGCCTCTACAATGCCCACGAGTTCACGGCCATTGTAGTTGGTCGTGCCACCTATGCCACCACGTGCGCCACCTTGCGCAAGGCTCGGCAGTATGGTCTCGTCTTGCCCGTGCAGCATGTCAAATTTGCCACCGCCATACAGACGGCACTGGTTGTACTCATACAGCGACTCGTAGGTGTACTTGATGCCCGCAAAGTTGCTGATACGTCCGTCCACGGCCTTCAGCAAGTCGACCATGGGCAGATAAGCTCCATTGAAGGCTGGTATGTGATAGTAGTAGAACGGCAGTAGTGGAGCTGCGTTGGCGATGGTCTCACAATACTCCACAAGTTCCTCCACACGACCGATTTTCGGGAACGGCGGAGCCATTGACCCTATGCCCCATGCCCCGATATGCTGAGCATGTTCGGCAAGGCGCACGCTCTCCCTTAGGCAGCAACTGCCCACATGCACAATCACCTTGAAACCCTCAGGAGCCACGCTCACCCAGCGCTCCGCAAGCCGCATGCGCTCTTCAGTGGTAAGCATATATCCCTCGCCCGATGAGCCATTGATGAACACGCCCTTCAATCCATTTTTTTGCAACATCTTGGCATAAGCCTCAATAGGTTCGAGATTCACGTCACCGTTTTCGTGGAATGGCGTAAACGGTGCATCAATAAGTCCTACTATCTTTTCCATTGTCATATTTTTTTATATTGTGATAAATTGTAAATATTCTTAATCCACGTTGTCTGTCGTCGGGCGCAAGCAGACAAGCTGCAACACAAGGGCCACGACCACTATGCAACCCAGCATGGCAAACCCCATGCCAAGGTTTCCGCCATCCGTCCAATGCCCGAGCAGATGCGTCACCGCAGCACCGGCAAACACGCCAACCATGTTCATCACGCCATAAGCGGTGGCACGGTATTTGGCGGATATGATTTGACAGAGTATAGGCATGTTGTTGGCATCGAACATGCCATAGCCTACTCCAAACAGCAGCCCCGCGCCAACGACAGCCAAGACGCTATGTCCGAAGCCAAGCAGTATGAGGGCCGGTATGGTCATGCCAAGCCCTATGGCACTCGTGTAGATACGCCCGCGTATGTTGCGGAGGACCCATTTGTCCGACAGCACGCCACCAAGGATCACGCCAACGAACGACGACGCGGCTATTGTAATGGTAGACATCGGTCCAGCCTGGGCCATGTCGATGCCAAGATTCTCTGCGAAAAGTGTAGGCAGCCAATTCTTCGTCGCCCACCCTGGAAGACTTGGCACCGCGAAATAGATGAGCATGACCCAAAACGTCCATGTGGAGAGCACTATGCCGATGCCGTGCCACACGTTTTCCTTATTGATTTGAGACGCTGGCTGTAGCGAGACCGTGGCAACATCTTGCTTGGGCTTATCGTGCAGCAGCAAGGCGAGAGCCACGGAATAAGCGATGCCCACGATACCGAACCACTGGAACGTATCGTTCCATGAAAACATTTCCGCTATCGTAGCGCCAAATCCGCCCACTGCTTGTCCAACGTATAAACCTGTCATGTGTATGCCTATGGCGAGTGAGCGCGACTTGCCCTCGTGCCAATCGGCAATGAGCGACAGTGCGGACGGTATGTACAATGCCTCGCTGATGCCCATCAGCGCGCGAAGACAGTACAATTGCTCAAAGCTTTTGGCATACCCCATGAGGAATGTCACGGCAGACCACACGAACAGGCTGCCCACCACAAGCTTCTTGCGGCTTATCTTGTCTGCCACGACACCTGCCAATGGGCTCACCAGACCATAAATCCAAAGGAATACGGCCATCAAGGCGCCAAAGGCCTCTGCCTTCTGCAGTTCCGCGATGTCGGCCTTCATTGCTTCCTGCATCGTGGAAAGCATCTGGCGATCCATGTAGTTGAGTAGAGCCACAACCCACAAAAGGGCCACGACGAGCCATGGATAGAATTTCTTTTTAGTCATCTTTGTGTTTTAGTTATTAGAAATGCTATAAGGTTTTCAGGTTATAACGTTGCCCGTGGCAAGCTATCCATCTGCAAAGGTAGGCAATATATTTGAATCGCACAAAACAAAGCGGAATAAACAAACTTGACAGAAAAATTTTCTCTCCGACGCACTTAATTGGAAACGGGCAAGCGTCATTCGAACAACCGTCAAGGCATTGGAAACCATAGTATTGACTAACTCTTAGCTAACCTAACATACACTGACGGCATGCCAACGACAAAATAAAGGAAATTGATACTCTTTATGATAAAAAGTTTGGGGAATTTTGGAAAAATCACTAATTTAGCCACTGGATACTCAAACACCAACATATTTATGATATACTCTGTTGCCAATCCGATATACGACT
>DJQL01000083.1:18114-18296 GCA_002437565.1 Prevotella sp. UBA6387 | reverse complement strand
TACATCCCTGAGATATTATATAAGGTGGTACACGACCTGCAAGACCAATACAAGGAGATAATAGACTCCAAGGAGTTTCAAGACGAGTATGAACTGCTGCTGAAAGACTACGTGGGGCGTCCCTCCCCACTCTACTATGCCAGCCGCATGAGTGAGAAATACGGTTGCAAGCTCTACCTGAA
>DJQL01000083.1:4767-18034 GCA_002437565.1 Prevotella sp. UBA6387 | reverse complement strand
TGGGCAAGACGCGCGTCATCGCCGAAACGGGAGCTGGGCAACACGGCGTGGCCACAGCCACCGTTTGCGCGCTGTTCGACATGGAGTGCGAGATATTCATGGGCAAGACCGACGTGGAACGCCAACACACCAACGTGGAGCGCATGAGGATGCTCGGAGCAAAGGTCCACCCCGTGACCACTGGCAACATGACCCTGAGCGACGCCTGTACCGCCGCCATCAGGGACTGGTGCTGCCACCCCGACACCACGTTCTACATAGTGGGGTCAACGATGGGTCCCCATCCCTACCCCGACATCGTGGCGCGGTTGCAAAGCGTGATATCGAAAGAGCTGAAGTGGCAACTCAAGGAGAAGATTGGTAGAGACTACCCCGACTATCTCGTGGCATGCGTGGGAGGCGGAAGCAACGCCGCCGGAACCATATACCACTACATCGAAGACCCTCGCGTGAAGATTCTGCTGGCCGAGGCCGGAGGCCACGGCGTGGACACCGACTACACCGCAGCCACCATACATTGCGGCACGGAGGGCATAGTGCACGGCTCGCGCACCCTCGTCATGCAAGACGATGACGGACAGATAAAGGAGGCGTTCACCATCTCCGCCGGACTCGACTATCCCGGCATAGGCCCCATGCACGCGCACCTGGCAAAGACAGGGCGCGAGAAGGTGGTGGCCATAAACGACGACGAGGCCATACGCGCCGGCTACGAGCTGACACGCATGGAGGGGATAATACCAGCCATAGAGAGCGCGCACGCCGTGGCGGCACTGTCGAAGATGACTTTCAAGCCAGACGACGTGGTGGTGCTGACGGTATCCGGACGCGGCGACAAAGACATAGAAACATATCTCAACAACAAGGACATGGCAGGAGAATATGGCAAGTTTTAATTATCACACTACAACGAAAAGGCTGCTCGGCGATCTCTACACGCCCGTGAGCCTCTACATGCGCCTGCGCGACCTCTATCCGCAGTCGATGCTCATGGAAAGTTCCGACTATCACGGAAGCGAAAACGCCAAGAGCTTCATCGGCATAAACCCCATGGCGAGCATAAGAGTGGCGCACGGGGCATTGACGATGACTTTCCCCGACGGCAGCCAAGTGAAGAGAGATATACCCACAGAGAACAGCGACAAGCCAAAGCTGACCGTAGCCAAGGCCATGAACGAGTTTTTGGGCAGCTTCCACGTGGAAGGCGAAGGCAGCCAATACTACGGCATTTTCGGCTTCACGTCGGCCAACGCCGTGCGCTATTTCGAGAACATACCTGTGAAGGACACGACCATGGAACGCAACGACGCGCCCGACATACTCTACATCCTTTTCAAGGACATCATCGTGTTCGACCATTTCAACAACATGATCGATTTCATGACACTCGGCACGACAGGGGAGCTACAAGACCTGTTGACCTCCGCCAACAAGCCAAACGTGAAGCCCTACGGGTTCCATGCCGTGGGCAACGCCACGTCGACGCTGACCGACGAGGAGCACAAGGCCAACATACGTCGCTGCGTGCGCCATTGTCTGAGAGGCGACGTGTTCCAAATAGTGATAAGCCGACGGTTCATACAGAAATATGAGGGCGACGACTTCAAGCTCTACCGCGTGTTGCGCTCCATCAATCCCAGTCCCTACCTGTTCTACTTCGACTTCGGTGGCTATCGCATCTTCGGCTCTTCGCCAGAGACCCACAACCGCATAGTGGGCAACAAGGCGTTCATAGACCCCATTGCCGGCACCACGAGGCGCACTGGCAACACCGAGCAAGACCGCAAGAACGCCGAGTTCCTGCGCAACGACCCCAAGGAGAACGCCGAGCACGTGATGCTCGTGGACTTGGCGCGCAACGACCTCAGCCGCAACTGCCACGACGTGAAGGTGGACTTCTACAAGGACATGCAATACTACAGCCACGTGATCCACCTGGTGAGCCGCGTCAGCGGCGAACTAAACGATGGCGCCAACCACATATTGGAGTTTATCGACACCTTCCCTGCCGGCACGCTGAGCGGCGCGCCCAAGGTTAGGGCACTGCAACTCATCAACGAGATGGAGCCACACAACCGCGGAGCCTATGGAGGTTGCATTGGCTCTATAAGCCTCAACGGAGACCTGAACCAAGCCATCGTGATACGCACATTCATAAGCAGGAACGGCGAGTTGTGGTTTCAGGCCGGTTCCGGGGTTACGGCAAAAAGCAACGACGAGTATGAACTGCAAGAAAGCAACAACAAGCTCGGAGCATTAGTGAAAGCCATAAAGGAAGCAGAAAGACTATGAAAACAGTTATAATAGACAACTACGACTCTTTCACGTTCAACCTTGCCCACCTCTTAAAGGAATTAGGTGCCAAGGTCGACGTGGTGCGCAACGACCAGTTTGAGTTGCCAGCACTGGAGCCATACGATAAGATAGTGCTCTCTCCTGGCCCAGGTATACCGTCGGAAGCCGGACTACTGCTCGACGTGATACGCGCATATGCCGGGCGGAAACCCATGCTCGGCGTATGCCTTGGCCATCAGGCCATCGGCGAGGTGTTTGGGGCCAAATTGGAAAACCTGTCAGAGGTTTACCACGGTGTGGCGACCGACTGTGAGCACTTCTCCAACGACCCAATCTTCAAAGGCATACCCACACATTTCGAGGTTGGGCGATACCACAGTTGGGTGGTGAGCAAGGAAGGGCTCCCCGATTGCCTGGAGGTGACAGCCACAAGTCCCGACGGCAACATCATGGCCTTGCGCCATAAGGACTACCCAATACATGGAATCCAGTTTCACCCAGAGAGCGTGCTCACGCCACTTGGTCACCAGATAGTGGGTAACTGGTTGAACGAATAAGGCTACCATGATCAATTTCGGCACGTGGCTTAGGCAAAAGGTTGGATGCAGGGTGCAGAAACTCGCCTTGGACGCGGGCTTCTCGTGCCCAAACCGCGACGGGCTGCTATCCACGGGCGGCTGCACGTTTTGCAACAACAATGCCTTCAACACCTCTTATTGCGACAGGCGGAAGAGCATAACCCGGCAACTGGAAGACGGCAAGAGGTTTTTCGACCGGAAGAAAGCCGACACGAGATACCTGGCCTACTTCCAGGCGTTTTCCAACACCTACGCCCCATTGCCGGATTTGAAAGCCATGTACGAAGAAGCCTTGAGCGTGAAAGACGTGATAGGAATCGTCATAGGCACGCGGCCCGATTGCGTGGACAATGAGAAACTCGACTACATCGGTGAACTGTCGCGCCGCGCCTTGGTCATCATGGAATATGGCCTGGAAAGCTGCAACGACGAGACCTTGCTACGTGTCAACCGCGGCCATGACTTCGCTTGCTGCCGACGAGCCATAGAGGAAACACACAAAAGGGGCATATACACCTGCGCCCACGTCATCATTGGCCTGCCAGGGGAAGACAAAGAGGAAATGCTGCGACAGGCAGACATCATATCGTCGTTGCCCATCGACATACTGAAACTCCACCAACTGCAAATCGTCGAGGGCACCACGATGGCGAGGGAATATGAGCGGCATCCGTTTCGCTTGTTTACGTTGGACGAATACGTAGACCTGCTCGCCGAATATTTGCCTCGCCTGCGCCCCGACATCGTGCTAGAGCGTTTTGTCAGTGAGACTCCGCCAAGTCTGCTCGTGGCGCCAAGATGGGGCGCAAAACCACAAGAAATCACCCGACTGGTAAACATGAAATTGGATGCCGTCGGCTTCACGCTTGAATCGCGTCGCGATTCAAGCGTAAAGCCGATGCCTTTCAAGCGTAATCGCGACGCGATTCAAGCGTAAAGCCGATGCCTTTTCAATGAAATGTTTGCAGCTTCCATTTTTTTGCGTTAACTTCGCACATGATTAGCCGCGACAAACAAAACGACAAAGGCTAAAATGTGGAAGAATAATCATTATTTTTTTGTTAATATGAAAATCAAAAGTGTACTTGTACTCGTGTTTTTTGCCTTAGGATTGTCCATCTCAGCCTTCGCTGGAGGCAAATACGCCGGAGTGCCTAAAAAGTATCATGAGTTGCTGGACAAGACGATGAACACGGCTGGCCACAACGCCAAAGAGCTGAAAAAGGCATTGAAGGATGTTCCAGCCAACGAAAGGGAAGGCATGGCCTTCTTAATCTCATACATGCCGGAAAGAGACGCCAAGACATTGAGTGCCGACTTCCTGAAAGAGCACGTGCAGTATGCCTACAAGACAAGAAATGAGTTTCCATGGGCGAAAACAGTGCCAAACGACATTTTCCTGAACGACGTGGTGGCTTACGTCAACCTGAACGAGGAGCGCGAAAGCTGGCGCAAGGACTTCTATGAGCGTTTCAAGAAATACGTGGCCAATTGCAAGACAATGCGCGAGGCCATCGACTCGGTGAACAAGAACATCCGCGACGAGGTGCAGGTTGACTATAACACGAAGCGCGAGAAGGCCGACCAGGCTCCCTACGAGTCTATGCGCCAGCACATGGCATCATGCTCTGGCCTCTCCATCTTGCTGACCGATGCCTTTCGCGCCGTAGGCATTCCATCGCGCGTGGCAGGGACGCCAAACTGGTATGACAACCGTGGCAACCACAACTGGAGCGAGGTTTGGGTCGACGGCAACTGGCACTTCACCGAGTATTATCCATCGGAAGACTTGGACAAGTCGTGGTTCCTCGCCGACGCGGGCAAGGCCATAAAGGAGGATGTCGACAAGGCCATCTACGCAGCGTCTTTCAAGCCTGCCGACTCTTATTTCCCATTGGTCTGGGACATGAGCATACGCTATGTGCATGCCGCCAACGTGACCGACCGCTACACCAGCCTGTACCGGGCACAGCTTGCGGCCACTCCAGCCGACGGCAGCCACGTGGACTTGAGGGTTATGGTGTTCAAGGACAAGGATCACGCCGAGGCTTCTGGCGACCGCGTGGCAACCAACCTCGACGTGTTCGCGGCAGGCAAGCAGCTCTTCGGGGGACGCAGCACGGGCGCCACGCAGGACATGAACGACGTGCTCACGTTCAAGGTTGAAAAGAACAAGACCTACACCGTAAAATACATGAACGGCAAGGGTGTACAGCAAACCAAAGACGTGAATGTAGGCGACCAGACCACGACATTGAAGTTGTACATGGAGTGAGGCTGGACTCAAGACTAATGGAGTTAACATCCTCGAAGATGACATCTGGGGTCGTGCGCCTCAGTTGTTGTCTATCCTCCTGAAAGCACGACGACTTCAGCCGAATGGCTCACCCTGACACAATATGCCTACGAGTGGCAGGGCGACAGCTTGCACCTTGAACACAATAAAAACACATCTGTTCCCAAAAAACAAGAAAACTATGTAAGCTTTGACGGAAAAAGCATAACTTTGCAGCGATAATAAAACAACCATAAAACAAACTGCAAAATGAAACACACATTATTGCTATTATCCATCGCCATCGTCATGGCGGGATGCGGCGGGAAGAACAGCAAACAAGCGACAAGTGCTGTCGCAGACTCATCTGCCGTTGCCAATGACACGACAAGCACCGCAACCGATTCACTCGTTTACGAGGGTACCGTGCCAGCAGCCGACTGCGCCGGCATACGCTACCGCATCGCCATGGACAAGCAGAAAAAAGCCTTCTGCATGAAGGAAGACTACATGGAGTCGGACACGAAAGTGAAAAGCTCGTTCAACGAAAAGGGCACCGTGGAACCTTACTCTAAAAACGGCAAGGAAGGCTTGAAGCTGAGCACTGGCAAGGATGGCTCAGAACTGTATTTAGTCAGCTTGGGCGACAGCGTGATGCGCATGGTCAACGATGACCTGGAAGAAGCCGCCAGCGCCAACGACTACGACTTGAAACTGAAGAAATGAAAAAAGGGCGGTAGTGATTACTCGCCCCAACAAGCATGGCCAGGAAAAGGCTACGCGTCGAAGTAGTAGCCAAAACCTAACCTCGTGACCAGGTTGTCGGCATAAGGGCCGAGCTTCTTGCGCAGACGGGTGATATTGACATCCACCGTGCGGTCGGAAACGATTACGTCCATTGGCCATATTTTCCTGATAAGGTCATGACGCGAGAAGACCCTACCCTTATGCTCAAGCAGCGTGCATAGAATGCCAAACTCGGTCTTGGTGAACTCAACCTCCTCTCCGTCCACTGTCACGATTTTGCGGTCGAGGTCTACCACAAGACCCTTGAACTCCAGCGAGTGGCGTTCTTCCAACTCGGTATCGGCATTCCCAACACTGGTACGACGCAACACGGCACGTATGCGGAGCAACACCTCGCGAATGGAGAACGGCTTGGAAATGTAGTCGTCGGCACCGAGGTTAAACCCCGTCACCTTGTCGCTCTCCGCGCCTTTTGCCGTGAGGAAGATTATTGGCACGCGCCTTGTCTGCTCGTTGTCGCGCATGCGGCGGGCCACCGCGAAGCCACTCATTCCACCCATCATCACGTCGAGCAAGACAAGTTGATAGCTTGCGATGTCTTTTTCCAAAGCCTCCTCGCCAGAGTTGGCGGTGTCCACCTCGTAGCCTTCAGCCTCAAGGTTAAACTTCAAAATCTCACAAAGATCCTCCTCGTCGTCAACGACAAGAATGCGTGTCACTTCTTCCTTATCCATGTTCTTTTGCAAATAGTTTCAATGTTAATATCCCTCATTGTATCAATGATGTTGCAAAATAACAAAATCCGCTTTACATACGCGTTTCACCAGTGTTACAATAAGGTTACATCTTGCCGATGGCGCGTTTGCACAATTGTCAAGCCTCAGTTTTCCCAAGCCAATCCGCCAACACCCTTGTGTATTTTTCGGTCTGGTCAATGAATGTCATGTGGCGAGCGCCATCGAGGAGTTCCCAGTCAGAGCCTGCTATGCCATCGTGCATGGTCTTGGCTATCAATGGTGTACACTCGTCGTTGGTGCCACTGATGATGAGCGTAGGCACTTTTATGGCATGGAGCTGGGCGGTGTAGTTGAAATCCTTTAGCGTGCCCGTGGGCGTGTACTCGTTTGGCCCCCACGCCTCGATATACGATTCCGTGCCAAACCGCTTCGGCCTGCGCAAGCACTCTGGGCTGTCCGCCGTTATCTCACAAGCGTGGAGCGCGGTGTAATGGTCGTTGGCCCTCAGGTAATCTGGCGCGTCGAAACGCCCCGATTCCGTCGCCTTGGCTATGGCCTCCTGCTCTTCCTGCGGCATGAAAGAGATGAGTCTGTGCTGTTCATGGCTCCACAACTCACTGGATGACAGCGTGCTGGATAGTATGGCTGAGGCTATGCCCTTTGGATTGCGGTCTACGAGATAGGCTATGATAAGCATTCCACCCCACGACTGCCCGAGAAGGTGAACCCTGTCGAGACGCAGCCATGAGCGCAGGGCATCAAGCTCGTCCATCCACGTTGGCAGCGTCCACAACTCAGGATGCCCCTCCACAAAGCTCTCACCACATCCAAGCTGGTCGTAGGAGATAACCTGCCGGTGGGTGAGCTCGGCGAGGCTGTCGAGAACCTCGAAATAGTTGTGGGTGGATCCTGGGCCGCCGTGCAAGAGCAACAAGGGTGGGTTAGCCGTTTCCTCACCCACTATGCGGTAAAAAGTCTCAAAGCTCTTGAAGGGCACCTTGCCTGTCTGAATTTTCATGTGGACGTAGTGTTTTATGTATTGACAAAGTTAGCCAAATAATCAGTAACACGAGAAGAAAACACAAAAAAAGTGGAGGCCGCCTTACAAGGCAGCCTCCACTACACGTTATTATAAAACCTATTGAAGTTTGGGCAATTAGTTTTCCATGAATTTCTTCGCGGAGCGCAACTGGTGGCGCATGACGCTCAAGAGCTGCTGCGTCTCCTGTAAAATGTTGAGATAAACCATGTCTACCTGCAAGTTCTTGTTATCAGCAGCCGTCTGTATGCGGTTGAGATGCACCTTGCGAATCACGGAGAGCTGATCCTTGCAAGCGTCAGCCTCGGCAAGGATACTGCGATACTGGTCGTAGCGGTTGGTCTCAATCTCATCGCAGGTCATCTTCATCAAGTCATTCACAGAGTTCCTCACAGGTTCATATTCCTTGATATACTCCTCAGGCACGGGGTTGAAGTTGTTGTCGACATGCTCCTTCACCGGTGCGAGCATACGGCGAAGAGTGTAGATGTATTGTTGGTCGCTGTTCGCGCCTATATGGAACCACGTGTTCTTCTCGGCGGCGACCTCCATCGGCGAGTGCTTCAGACCAAGTAGCTCCTGGCGACGCAGCTTCTTCAGTAGGTCAAGGCGTTTGCGCAAGCCCGATTCCGTCTTGCGCAGGCCACTGACCTTTTGCGAGTTGAAGCCATCGAGCAAGTTATTGTATTGCTCCAGCACGTATCTGCAGGTCTTGGTCTGGGTGTCGCGCACGTGCTTGCAGAGCATCTCCCACACGATTTCCTTGTCGCGAGTGCGCATCATCAAGCGGAAACTATCATCCTCGCTCTTGGTCTGCTCACGCTTCTTCTTGTACTGGCGATTGCTTCTCCAAAGCATGAACACCACGAGCGCGATGAACAAGAACTGCACCACAAATCCGCCATACCACATACAGATGGCAACGAGCGCACAAGTGAGGAATGCCACGCCAGCGGTGATGAACCATCCACCGATGACGCTCAGCACTCCCGTGACCCGGAATACGGCGCTCTCGCGGCTCCAGGCGCGGTCTGCAAGGCTCGAACCCATGGCCACCATAAACGTGACGTAGGTCGTTGACAATGGCAACTTATGGTTTGTACCAAAAGTGATGAGCATTGAGGCAATGACAAGGTTGACGGCGGCACGCACGATGTCGAAAGCCGCGCCCTCGCCCTTCTCGTTGTCATCGACAGGCATGACCGAGGTGTCGAAGCGGGCGTTGATCCAATTGCGCACGGACACTGGCACGAAATGCGCCACTGTCTCCACCATCGACTGCACAAAGCGCACGATGGCGCGAGCCGCACGGCTCGACCCGAACATCTCGTCGCCCTCGTCCTGGCGCGACAGGTCTACCGAGGTCTTGATCACGTTGCGCGCCTTCTTGGATGTCGCCATGGCGACAATCATTATTACGCCAGCGGCGAAAAGATAGTAGGGCGGAGTTTTGGCGCTTTCCATGAGCGAGCTCATCATAAAGCTGTCCGCACTCGCGCCTGCGGCATGGGTGGTGAAGTCTGTATAAGAGTCAAGACCTGCAAGAGGCACGCCGATGAAGTTGACAAGGTCATTGCCGGCGAAAGCCATTGCCAAGGCAAAAGTGCCCAAGAGCACTGTGACCCTGAAGATGTTGACCTTGCAAAGGTGCAGAATCTCCGTAACGATGGCAGCCCCAATGAAAGTATACACCAGCAACATATTGGTGTTGTCGCTGATATACTCGCTAACGTTCTTTGGTATGTAAGGGCTCTTGCCTATTCCCTTGAGGAAAATGAAGTAGGCCAAGGCCGTGAAAGCCACACCACCGAAGATGGCTATTGAGTAGCGGCTGTGCTTGGAGAAGTTGAACGTGAACACCACGCGGCTTATCCACATCACCACCATGCCCACGACGAAGGATATGGCCACGGACACGAAGATAGCGATTATCACCTTCAACGCCTGGTCGGAATTGAGCAGCGCAGAATAATCGAGGCTGTTGTCTGCCACCACTTTCAGGAAAGCGAGCATGGCCGTGCCTCCGAGAAGCTCGAAGACAAGCGAGACAGTGGTTGAGGTCGGCATGCCGAGTGTGTTGAACACGTCGAGCACTATGACATCGGTCACCATGACGGCAAGGAAGATAATTATCACCTCATGGAACGAATAATGGCATGGCACCATAATGCCATGTCTGGCAACGTCCATCATGCCTGTCGACATGACGGCTCCTATGGCCACGCCAAGCGACGCAATGATAAGAATGGTGCGGAAGGTTGCGACCCTGGCACCAACCGCCGACTGCAAGAAATTGACAGCGTCATTGCTCACTCCCACAAAGAGGTCAAATACCGCAAGGCAGAGGAGAAAGATGACAATGCACAAATAAATTGTCTCCATAAAAACTATAAATGTAATTAATAATTCTGCGTGCAAAATTACTTACTACATATTACAGCCATCTTACATCGATATTACATAAACGTTACAATTCTCTCTAACGTCTCTCAGTCTTTGAGCGTGAACTCGAAGCGCAATCCGCCATCGGGGTTGTTGCTTACACTGATTGACCCACCATGCACGCGAACGGCGTTTTTCACGATGGCAAGGCCGAGACCGGTGCCACCCATCTTGCGGCTCCTGCCCTTGTCCACGCGATAGAAGCGCTCAAACAGGCGCGAGAGATGCTCTTCTGCCACGCCCACACCATCGTCGCTGAAGACGAAATGCCAACATCCCTGACCACGACAGGCCTTGAGCTCTATGTGGGTATTGGCACCGGCATAGGCAATGGCATTGTCGGTGAGGTTGCGGAAAGTGCTGTAAATCAAGCCAGCATTGCCGTGGATAATCATTTCCTTTGGCATGTCGCACTTCATGGTCATGCCCTTCTGCTCAAGGGCGAACTTGCTCTCCATCTCCACCGTGCGTATGATTTCCGCTACGTCTATCTCGTCGAACACCATCATCTCGGCTCCATCATCGAGACGATTGAGCGTGGACATGTCGTTGAGCAACGCCGCCAAGCGCTCGCTCTGCGCATGACATCGTTCCAAGAAGTTGTCGCGCGTCTTAGGATCCATGCCAGGGTGTCCGAGTATGGTCTCCAGGTAGCCTTGTATGCTCGCCACCGGGGTCTTCAGCTCGTGAGCCACGTTCTGCGTGAGTTGTCGCTTGAGCACGTTCTGCTCTTGCTGCGTCTTTTTCAGGCGGAGATAAAGTTTCACTATGCGCTCGGCCGTGTCGCCGAGCTCGTCGTTGGAGAAACCGCCAAGCACCTTGTTCCAGTTCTTGTCGAACGAGAAGTCGTGGGAACTGGCACGCGTGGCAAACTCGTTGAGCTTGGTTATGTTGCCTCCGATGCGGTTGGTGAAGCGATATAGCACGATGGTCAAGAGGATGACCACGAACAAGGAAAACCAAATGTAATGGAAGTCAGCACGAAGACTCTTGGCCAAGTCGACATCATAAGGAAGGGCAGAACGAACGATGTAGCCCTCGTCGCGATAATATGTGGCACAATAGAAATAGTCGCCTCCAAGGGTGTTGCTGTTGCGATCCACCGATGAGCCGAAACCCGTCTTCAAAGCTTCCTCGACCTCTGGCCGGCGAGCGTGATTCATCATGGAGCGGAAGTCGGTGCTCGAGTCGTAGAGCACCCTGCCCGACTTGCTGATCACCGTCACCCTGAGATTGCGGAAGGAGCCCTTGCGCAGGTATTGTCGCAAGAAGGTGCCCATGTCGCTGTCGTGGTTGAACATGAGGGCATCGTGAATCTGGTCGTTACAATCTTGGAGGCGCAGCGTAAGCGTCTCAACCTTGTACTGTCTCTCGCGATACTGCTGAAAGACTATGAATGCAATGGCGAATATGAGGAAAAGCGACAAGACGCTCACGTATATCTTCTTGCCGATAGAAAACCTTCGTGTCATGGCGATGTGTATTTTTCCACAAAGTTATGCATTTTTGCCTATTGGTGGGCAGAATTATGGCAACAATTCACAACATTGTAACATTTCAAGATTAAGCGGCCAAAAACAGGCCTGCAAGTTATGAAAAGTTCATTCTTTTTTATCAACATATATACCCTTCTTGCTCATACCCCTTGCCATAGCAATGAATAATATCAACGAGAGGTTGAAGACGAGCATCGGTTACTTTCATATTCTTGAACATTGCATACTGTTGGTCATAGAGGGAGGCGTTGCCATCCGCCAAACGCGACTCAATATCAGAAGGTATCAAAAAAGAAGCCCTATCCCCCAACTGGGCATAAAACTCGGAGAGATAGATGTGAACGCCCGCCAAGTCGAAGTCGCCGAAGTGGATGTAACGATTGGGAATTCGCCTTAACCAATCTCGCAAATCCGAAAGGCTTTCCTGTGGATAACGACTCACAAACAAATAAGGTTTCTCCCGATGAAATCCATCAGAAATTTCTTTCTCATCAACAGACAAAGCATCGAAGAGATACTTCTGTTTTCTAATCTGCATGAAATTCTCCGCATTCTCCATTCCTACAACCACCACATCCTCGGGAATCTCGAAAGTTTCGGGAGTATTGATGAAGACTGAACTTCCCTCCTGCGGATTCAACAGGAAGGGACGATGATTCAAGGTCGCCTCTATCGGCGTATAGCAATCAATCAAGAAACCTCGGAAAGTCTTCACCTTCTTATATTTGGAATCACCAACTTTAGAAACCAATTCCGCTCGGCTTCCCTGAGAAAAGTCCCCTATCCACTCCTCCAAGGAGCATTTCAGCCCGAACTGTTGCGCCAAGAACACACGGCAAGGCTCTCGCATTGCCTCAGCCATGCGATACTTACATCGACTGCCATTGCTTTTCATCAACAGCAGTCCTTCTTCCCTTAACATTCCTGCCATACGAGGAGACAACTTCGAAGAAGCCACCTCCTCGCCATTCAGCATTGCCAATATCTGTCGGGCATCGCCCAAACCTAATTTCTCCATGTCCTACACATTATATAAGGAAACCTATAACCACAAGTGATTACAATCTCTTGATCAACTGCGTAACCTTCGTATTTGCCCTTCCGTCCTTACTCAGCAGATAGGTGTATTTGTAATCTTCCACGTTGTAAGTGGTTGGCGAACTGTTCACCAGCAAGATATTGCGACGATTGGCAAAGTCGAGGATTCCCTTCACATTGTTAGGGTGCAACTTGCCTATCTCATCCATCATGCAATGTATCTTGAAGTCGCCCGACTTCTTCGAAGCTTTCTCCTTGAACACATTGATGAGCATGATGTTCACCATCGCCTTCACCAAGATGTCGGTACCATCGGAACCCACGTTGGCTATCTTCTCCACCCATCCCGTATCATTGTCGTTCTCCTTGATGCGGAACTCCAACTTGAAGGTGTCTGACACCAACAACTGCTTACGGTTTGGCTCATCCAAGAGTCCTTTCATAAATGCCAAGAGATACTTTACCGCCTTGTCATTCACGTCCTGGCGAGACTCCGTGGCGAAGAGATCCATCTCTCCCATGTTGAACTGGTTCTCCTCCGTAAAGTCCTTGATGCGCAAGAGCAACAGCATCAACTGGTCGTTGGTCTTCAGAGGTCGCAAGGCTATCTCACGGATAAC
>DJQL01000083.1:0-4709 GCA_002437565.1 Prevotella sp. UBA6387 | reverse complement strand
GATGTCACCCTCACGACGAGTCAAGTCGCCCACCTCCTTGGAGATGCGAAGGATGATGTCGGTGTATCGTCCGCTGATGCGCTTCTGATATTCCGAAATCTTGTCGTTCTCCACAAACTCGCAGAGGTTGGAGGCAAAGTCGAAGAACTCTTCTTCCGTCACAGGACTCACATTGAAGTGGAAGGTATTGTGTGGAGAGAACATGCTCAGGAACTGCTGCGACTGTTTCTTGAAGTTATCGAGCGCATTGCGGTCGGCGAAGATTTGGCTCTTCAGCTCCTCCACGATAGATAGGCAATCCTTGGTCGTGGTCTTCTCCTCCACCTCGTTGCTGCCGATAGGACAGAAGGTGTCGTTGCTTCGGAATGCCTTGACGGCATCCAAGCCCGTTTCCATCTTTCGAAGTTCCGATTGCTGCTTGGCGAGTTTTTCCTGTACCCCTTGCAGTTGCAAGCCGAGTCGCTCGCTACGCTGACGGAACTTGTCCTCCAGCATCGCCAAAGCCTCAGACTTGTTCTTACGGTCTTGCTTGACCATTGGCTCCGTATCAAACAGTTCTATTTTATCGTTTCGATAAACTGCCACCTCATCACGGTGCTGACGAATAAAATGAAGTTCTGCATCCAATTCTGCGATGCGCTTGTTGTAAGCGTCCAGAGCCTTCGTATCCATTCCCTTGCCTTGCAACTCATCGTGTTGCGCCTTCAAGAGTTCCTGCTTGCGAGTTTCCACTTGCTTTTTCTTGCCCTCTATTTGCGCTTCCACATCGGAAGCAAAGGATTCGAAAGCCTCCGTCTCTGCTTTCACCTGACGATTATACTCGGTCTGCAAGGACTTCAACTTGCGTTGTAGCTCGGTTTCCAACTGGCGTTTTGCCTCTTCCCGCTTCACCTTATCAGCCACAATCGCATTGTGCTTGTCATCCAGTTCTGCGAGTTGCAGCTTGCGCCAATTCTCCAATTGGTTCTGAAGTTCGAGAGCCCTGGTCTTGACTTTCTTCTCCAACTGCGGCATCTGCATCAGCTCCGCCTTCAAGGTATGGAGCGTTTCGTTGATTTTTCTTATCTGCGTCTGGTACTTGCCCTTCAAGCTCTTGTTGGCTTCCTCATGCTGGTTCTGCATTTCGTTCATCTGCCTTACCAGGCTGAGGCGAGTTTCCTCTTTCTCCGCCAACACCGTCTTCAACTCTTCCGGGGTTCTGAACTTTCGTTCGATGGCAGCCAGATTGATAGCCACGCCATAAAGAGACGTGGTTTGAGAGGTGCCAGCAGAAAGTTCTTTCTCAGAACTTTCACTGCCCACCAACTGCGGATTCAGCACATTATTATATAATATGGTCTCCTCGTCCACCACCTTTCCGATAGTCTCCTGCCAACCTTTCTTGTTTTGGTCGAGCCACTCGGAGAACGAGCCTTTGCTCTTGTCCAAAAGATTCTGAATCTTTTCGATTTCAGCGATGAGGTCAGCTTTCTGCTTCTTCGGCTCATCGAGCGAAGCCTGGTATTTCAGTTCGGCAATTTCCAATTCCTTCTCCGCCTCCTGTCGCAAGGTCTCCAAGCGCATCTCTTGCTCCTTCCCCTCAGCCTCCAACTGGGTTTTGCGAGACAAGAGTTCGGCTTGTTCCTGCTCATTCGCCTCCATCTCCTTGGCAAGAGGATTCTCGTGAGCCACTTTCGCCTTCTGAACTCTCAGGTTGGTCTCGTCATTGGAAAGTTGGTCGATGACCTCATCCAATGCCACCATCTTCTCTGCGATGACAGCTCGGGATTCCGTCTCAGCCTTTCGAAGCTCTTGCATAAAGCTCTCTTTCTTGTTCATCAGCGTAGCCTTGCGCTCATTGACTTGCGTGCTCTGGTTGTTCTCGAAGGCACGCAAGTCCATCTCCAAGAGATCCAACTGCGCCTTGTACTTATCCACCACATTCTGGTACGACTTCTCCAACTCAGCCTTCATCGCCTCTTGGCGCTTTCTCTCCTCCTCTATGGTCGGTTCCTGCTCTACTTTTCTCAGGACATCCTCGATATGAATCTCCTCATAGTGCTTGCGCTTGGCGGCAGTCTTCTTCAGTTGGGCATCCAGCACACCAATCTCCTTGGTCAGCTTGTCACGCTCCTTGCCATATTTCTCCTGTTCCTCACTTTTCAGTCGAAGGATGCGATTGCGCTCCCCCTCGCTCTCCTGGATGTCAAGTCGATATTGCGGCAGAAGTTCCTGGGCAATGCGCTCGGCATAGTTGAGTTCCTTGCGTCCCTCACGTATCAAGCGGCGATTGTTCAACAGGGTGCGATACGTATCCATCACCTTGTCGGCCATACGTCGAACCACCACCTCGCCATTCTTGTTTTTCTTGGACCAAAGACTCACATCGGTGTACTCCTGTTCAAACTCCTTGATTTGCTCCCGATAGAAGTTGAGGTCGATGAACGCATCCTCATCGCTCATCGAACGGATGATGGTGTTCTTGATGAAGTCGGCATCCAACTTGGTATTGAGAAACACGTTCTGAATGGTGCGAGGGATATTCTGGTACTTGGCACTCTCCACAATGGCATATTTGCGATAAGGCAAGAGTTCCTGACGGCGATTGTTGCCGAAGATGATGTCACGATACATCTCATAACTGCTCACGAGCGAGGAAACAGAAAGCTTTTTGCCTATCTGCTCTCTCACCTTGCTCCAGTCACTATACACCGCATGATGCTCATCCACGAACCACTTGCTGCTGAAAGGCGCATCGATGAAACGGAACATCACTCGTCCTTGGTTCTTCAAGGCGAGCACACAGTAAGCTCCATTCTCTCGCATCACCTCATAGACGATGTAAGAATTGGAATAAGGAAAGTAGAAAGCATCGAAGGATTTTTTCTCCTTCGGGATGCCCAAGCGCAACTTGTCGGCATTATAAAAGAACAAGATGGCACGGAGCAAGGTACTCTTGCCCACGCCTTGGGTTCCGATGAAATGCACATTGCCATCGAGCTTTACCTCGGCGTATGGGATGTGGGCACTATTCAGGAATATGATTTTATTCAAATATCTCATGATTTCTCCTCCTCTTCTTCGGTTATGGAAATGCAATCTATCAACTCCTCTATATAGTGGAAGGAAGCGAGAACTTTCCAGGTCTTCTCCAATTCGCTCTGCTGTTCGATGAATCCCATTCGCTCCAATTCCGCTATGAGTTTATCCACGATCTCATCATATGATTTCTTCTCGCTGAAGAGTTTGCCAGCCAGTTCCTTCAATTCCATATCACAGTTGATCCTCACCACGATGTCGGCAGCCGAGAACACCAATCCCGAACCAAAGGCAGAGTTGTAGGTCTTCAAGAAGGTAAGATAATCTATCCACTTACCCACCGACTCCAACTTGCGTTGCAAATCCACCTTGGCTTCCTTGCGAGTGAAGAAGAAATAACCATCGCCCGCTTCCAAATGGAAACCGATGCCACTATAATATTCGTCATATTCTGCTTGATTATCCTCTATGGCATCATAATATCGCTTCATCTTAGGCTGAGCGCTGTTGTTGGAGATAAATCCGCCACGACTCAGAATATTGAAAATTTCTTCTGTATAGTTTAAGCTATTCATTTTATCATTTTATTTTGGAAGAATCATTGGATACTCCACTCCATCCGCCTCGGCATAGTTGCCAGTAAATTTCAGTTTATCCACATATTGCGAGGCTATCTGACAGAAATACACCAACTTGTCTTCTAAGCTCTGTTTCTTGTCGTATTGATAGTTCATCACGAAAGCGAAGAGATGGGTGCTCGAAGCCGAGAAGGCATTATAGATTTCCTGCAAATTCACAGCTTCCAACTTCTGCTTGTTGCTCTTCAGATAATCATCGGGTATCGGTTCCGCCACATTGTCCAAGCCCCTGCCCTTTCTCTTCTTCAGTTTCTCCGACAATGCCCGAATGCACTGCAATGCCTCATCGGAAGTCCGCAAGTTGTCTATCGACAGTTTGATGTAATACTTCGGTTGCGGTTCCATCCAAACAGAATTTCTGCCTGCAAGAACCTGACGCACATCCGTTGCCTCCTCCCATCTAAACTGATCCTTAAGATATTTCAGCTTCTTCGCCTTCTCGAAGATGTGGTTCTGATAATCTATCAGGTTGAGGTATTGGATGATTTGGCGTTCTATCTCCAGAAGATTATGATAAGATTCGTTCAGTTGCAAGCGAACGTCATTGACCACGTTTCTCATCTGCACATCCATCGCCACGGAGAAAAAGACAGGTTGCTCGGTATCAATCACTCGCTCACTCTCGGTGATGAGTTGGGAGATATTCTTCAGTTTCTCGCTGAGTCGTTGGAGTTTCGCCTTCTTGATGGCATAGTTGGGCTCGTTCTTATAAGTATTGTCCATGTTGCGCTTCAGGTCGAGCACATTGCGCACCGTTGCCAAGGCTATCGTCTTGAGGCATCGGCGCACTTCCTTCAGATACTTATACTTACGAGTCTCATTGTTTTCCTTCAGATAGTAGTCGATATTCTCGTTCAAGACTGAGATATAGTCACGCACCGAGGATACATTGATTTCCTCGTTGACCTCCAGCACATCCTCAAAGAACTTCTGATACACATCTTCCATTTCCAGGCAGTCGCCCGTGTCACGTATCACCCCATTCTCTATCAAGAACCGGATGCGTTCCTCCTTATACTCAGTCATCTCCAGGGCATAGTCATATCGAAACTG
>DJQL01000068.1:16012-17724 GCA_002437565.1 Prevotella sp. UBA6387 | reverse complement strand
TGTCGTTTTTCGCGCCCATCGCGGCTCTGTTTTATGTCGTCTTGTGGCCAATCAGCAAGGTCTCCACGTTTCTTTCCCGTGTCATGTTGAGGTTGGTGGGCATAAGCATAGACCGAGAGGTGTCTGAGCGAAGCTTTACGAAAGTGGATCTCGATTACCTATTGCAGTCGTCGATAGACAGTGCCCCAAATGGTGACGAGGTGGATGACGAGGTTAAGATCTTTCAAAACGCCCTCGACTTTCCCGACACTAAGGTGCGCGACTGCATGATACCACGCACGGAGATAAATGCCGTGGACATGGACGACTGCGACGCGACCCAGCTGATGCAGAAGTTCATAGAAAGCGGCAATTCCAAGATAGTGGTCTACAAGGGCGACATCGACCATGTTGTGGGATATATCCATAGCTCGGAGATGTTCAGGAAGCCCAAGCATTGGCAAGACTCCATACGCAAGATGCCATTCGTGCCGGAGACAATGGCCGCGCAAAAGCTCATGCGCATATTCTTGCAACAGAAAAAGAGCCTTGGGGTGGTTGTCGACGAGTTTGGAGGCACGAGTGGCTTGGTGTCGCTCGAGGATATCGTTGAGGAGATTTTCGGCGACATTCAAGACGAGCACGACAGCTACAACCTCGTAGCGAAAAAACTCAATGACAACACGTTCGTCTTCTCCGGGCGAATGGAGATAGACACCGCCAACGACCGCTTCGGATTGGAGTTGCCTGAGAGCGACGAGTATATGACCATTAGTGGCTTAATACTGCACGAGTACCAGAGCTTTCCGAAGCTCAACGAGGTTATCAACATCGGGCGCTATTCTTTCAAGATATTAAAATCTACCGCCACGAAGATAGAACTTGTCAAATTGACGGTGCAAAACAAGTTATAAAGCGCATTTTCTTATAAAAAGATGTGTGTTATTGTTGAATAATTAGTAAATTTGCACTCTAAATGAATTTATTGAAAAAATAAAATAAAAAAAATAAACGTAAAAACAAAAAATGGCAGCATTAGGAAAAATCAGAAGCAAGGGCGTGACCTTGATTGTCATCATCGGTTTCGGTCTCTTTGCTTTCATTGCCGAGGAGGCTTTCCGCTCCTGCGAGTCTTCGCGCAACAACGCTCGACAGCAGGTCGGTGAAATCTTGGGAGAGAAAATAAGCTACGAGGAGTTCGCCAAGCTCGTTGACGAGGCTCAGGGCGCCATGAAGGTCATGGGGCAGGAGAACTTGAGCGACGATCAGCTCAATCAGCTGCGCGACCAGGTTTGGCAAAGTTTAGTGCAATATAAGATTATCGAGAAAGAGTGCGACAAGCTCGGTCTCACTGTCACTGACGGCGAGATGCAGAACGTGCTCAACGAGGGCACCAACCAGATGCTTCTCTCCACTCCGTTCGTGAACCGTCAGACTGGCCGTTTCGATGCCAACCAGCTCAAGCAGTTCTTGGCTCAGTATAACCAGATCAAGACTTCCAACCCACAGGCCGCAGACCAGTATGAGGCAATCTATAAGTATTGGACCTATGTGGAGAAGAGCTTGCGCCAGCAGCTTCTCATCCAGAAATACAATGGCTTGTTGTCTCACTGCTTCCTCTCGAATCCAGTGGAGGCAAAGATGGCTTTCAAGGAGTCGAGCGAGGAGAGCAACATCCAGCTTGCTTCTTATCCTTACAGCAGTATTCAGGATGCTAAGGTGAAGTACACCGA
>DJQL01000068.1:14298-15951 GCA_002437565.1 Prevotella sp. UBA6387 | reverse complement strand
ATCAAGTATGTTGATGTAAAGATCACTCCTTCTGCCGCCGACCGCGCCGCCTTGCTCAAGGAGTTCAATGGCTATGCCAAGAAGCTCGCTGCCGCAGCTGATCCAACTGAGGTCGTGCGCAAGAGCACTTCTTCCGTGCCATATCTCGGCATCCCTGTTGGCAAGGAGGCCTTCCCCAATGATATAGCCGCAAAGCTCGATTCTATGAGCGTCGGTCAGACGCTTGGCCCAGTGGAGACAAAGGGTGACAACACTTTGAACGTCATCAAACTCGTCGCCAAGCAGGAACTTCCTGACTCAGTGCAGTTCCGCGCCATCCAGATTGGCGGTGAGACCCCTGATGAGGCTCACACTCGCGCCGACTCTGTTTACAAGGCTCTTGCCGCAGGTGCCGACTTTGCCACCATCGCCAAGAAATATGGCCAGGAGGGTACAGAGCAGTGGCTCACATCTCGCCAGTATGAGTACAGCAACACGATGGACAACGACACGAAGAATTATCTTATCTCCATATTGACAATGGCTCCTAAGGAGATGAAGAATATATCCACCTCGCAGGGCAATGTCATCGTTGAGGTGCTCGACCGCAAGAACATGGTCGAAAAGTTCACGGCGGCTGTCATCAAGAAGACCATCGATTACTCTAAGGACACTCGTAGCGCCATCTACAACAAGTTCAGTGCCTTCGTAAGCGCCAACCAGACCCTTGACGCTATCCAGAAGAATGCCGCCAAGAGTGGCTATAATGTTCAGGAGGCTCGTGATGTTACCACCGCGCAGCACTACATCGCTGGTATTCAATCAACGCGTGATGCCATGAAGTGGCTCTTCGACGCAAAGCAGGGCGATGTTTCACCAATGTATGAGTGTGGCAACAATGGCGACAACCTTCTCGTGGTGGTTTGCACAGGCATTCACCCGATAGGCTATCGCTCGCTCGATGACCCACAGGTCAAGGAAATGGTCAAGGCTCAGGTGCTTCGCGACAAGAAGGCTGAGATGTTGATGGCCAAGGCCAAGGGCGTCAACAGCATTGCTGCGGCCAAGGCCAAGGGCGCGGTCATATCTACTGTAAACCAAGTCACGTTCTCCGCTCCCGTGTTTGTCAGCACCACAGGTGCCAGCGAGCCAGCGTTGAGCGGAGCGGTTTATGCCGCAAAGGTCGGCAGCTTCTTCTCTCGCCCTGTCAAGGGTCAGGGTGGTGTCTATCAGTTCCAGGTCGTGAGCCGCGCCAAGAACGCCACTAAGTTCAATGAGCAGCAGCAAGAGGCTACTCTTCGCCAGAAGGCAATGCAGTATGCCGGCAACTACATGAACGAGCTTTATATCAAGGCCAAGGTGGTGGACAACCGCTACTTGTTCTTCTAAGACTTAAACTTAAAGTCAAAATATAACCGACTGACGCTTAAGCGTCAGTCGGTTTTTTTTATGTCCCCTTCTTTATTTGACGGTGAGGCCATCGTAATAAGATTATATTTTCATCGTGACTAACCTTGAGCCATAACATACACACCGTCTTTCGACCGTTATGCAGGGTGGGCCATGTGCCCGTCCGCAACCTGAATGTAAATCCAAAGAGTTATATTGTGATAATAATATTTGACAAAAGGCAGTATGAGAATCGTTTTTTTTCAATCATGCAATCGGTTTGGT
>DJQL01000068.1:11965-14170 GCA_002437565.1 Prevotella sp. UBA6387 | reverse complement strand
ATGACTTTACGCCGTGAAGGCGACGGCTTCACGCCGTGATTGCGATGGCTTTACGCCGCAAAGCCGACGACATTTGTCTGTTTTGGGAAGATATAATGGCCGAAAATCAGCACGCGGTGTCGCAAAAGGGCAGCTTGAAGCAGTTTTTACGCTCTGGATGCCTCCATTGTCAAGTGTTAAATTTTAGCAATAATATTTTACATTTCAACGTGCGCCCATGTTGTCTTTCGTTAGATTTCCATGTCTTCTAACTCCCCTTACGGCTTGCGCCTCCAAGGGGTTGTCTGGCCAATAGTGTTTGGGATAGCGGCGCCTCAACTCCTTGCGCACCTCGAAATAGGCATCGCTCCAGAAGCTGTGCAAGTCCTTGGTCAGCTGCACGGGCTTGAAGCCGGGCGATAGCAGCTCCATGAGTAGCGGGCGAGTGCCGTTGTCCACGCGAGGCGTGTCGGCCATGCCGAAGCACTCTTGCAGCCTGACGCTCACCACCGGCGCGTCGCTGCCCTCGCGGTAGTCTATCTTGATGTGGCTGCCCGTAGGCATGGTGACGTGCGACGGGGCAATGCGGTCAACATCTCTCTGTTGCTCGTAAGACAGTTGCGCCCACAGCACGGCGGCCATGTCTATCTTCTTCAATTCCGCGGCGGTGATGGCTCCACTGGAATACATGGGCAACCACTCGTCGGCTCTTTTGAGCAAACTGTCTGTAGAGACGTCTGGCAACGCGAGCTCCGGATGCCACGCCGAGCAAACGGCTACGCGCCGTTGCAGTTTGTGAAAACTGTCAGTGAGGTTGAGTAGGCTGCGGCCATCATCCTTTACCACTTGCGCCACTATGCTTGCTGCCTTGTCGTGCGATACGGAGTCCAAAGGCTTGGAAGCCAGCACGATGCGCCCTATGCGCCATTCCCGTGTTGCCGTGACGCGCCCCAAGGCATTGTCCCATGCCACGCGCTCGCCGACTTTGGCGAGATGGCTTATCTCCTCCTTGTCGACAGGCGAGGCAAGGAAAATCTTGCGGTCAGCCGAGGCTATGGCAAGCAGGTCGTAGGAGCGCAGACCGTCGGCAGGGGCAAGGGTGGCACGCTCTCCGTTGGCAAGCTTGTAAGTGCCGTCTTGCTGGAGCATCGCCACACGTTCCGGATAAGCCGAGGCAATCAACAATCCCGTGTCGCATGGAGCCATGCTGCCGTTGTCTTCCTTGGCGCCAGTCATGCGCCTATACTGCTCTGCTATCATGGCAATGCGTTTCCATTTGCCAAGCGCGTGCCTTTGTCGGGTCATTCGCAGCTCCACTATACGGGTGTTGATGTCGGCGTCATTTTCCTTGGATAGTGGGTCACGCTCTTCCAGCAGTGCGGCAATGTCGGTCGCCAAGGCTTTCATGGCGTTGCCATCGGCCTTGATGAGCATTTGCGCCATTCGTGGGTGGCATGGCAGTTTGGCCAACGCCTCGCCATGCCGTGTGATGTGATGCCTGTCGTCGATAGCGCCAAGGCTCTCCAACAGGTTCTCGGCCCTATGAACATTGCTTGATGGGGGAGGGGTCAGCCATGGCAGCTTCTCGATGTCGCCTCCGCCCCAGGCCGCCACGCTGAGGACAAGGCTGGTTAGGTCTGTCGTCGCTATTTCAGGCTCTCTGCATTCTCGCATCTGGGCTTCTGTGGCCTTGCTCCAGAGGCGGTAGCAACGGCCGGCGGCGACACGTCCCGCACGACCCATGCGCTGGCGCGCCATGTCCATTGATATGCGCACGGTCTCCAGATGCTCAAGGGCGCAGTGAGGGTCGTAAACCATCCTGCGGCAGAAGCCAGAGTCCACGACCACCGTGACACCTTCAATGGTAATGGAAGTCTCGGCTATTGGCGTGGCAAGCACGATTTTCCTTTCACCGTCATTGGGTGGGGCAATCGCCGCGCGTTGCTCCCTGCTCGACAGGCGACCGTAAAGCGGATAAACCACGGTGGAGGAGGGGAAAGAACCATCGAGCATCTCCGCGCACTTGGCGATCTCGCCCTCACCTGGCAAGAAAGCGAGAATGCTGCCATCGTTTTCCCTCCAAGCCCTGCACACGGTGGCGGCTACGACCTCAGCGCAGTTGTAAACCGTGGTCTCGTCGCCATACGTCACTTCCACGTCATACATCCTGCCCTTGCTCTCTATCAGCGGAGCATTGAGAGCTTGGCAAAGCGCTGTCGTGTCGAT